>NZ_JBMULM010000006.1:0-159682 GCF_049537595.1 Fictibacillus nanhaiensis | reverse complement strand
TCACTCCATCAATGCGGGATTGTGGAGTTTTAACAAGGTGATCTCCTCGTTCACATTATATGCGGTTAACCAGCTTATGAGTTTTGACCTCATCTCACTCATGGTAAAGAGTGCGGGTGAGATGAGTGAGAGAATCTATACCATCATGGTGAGCACGTTTTTGTCTCTTTTCATCATCATCGTCGGTGGAACGGCTGCTTATCGGTATTATGTGAACCAACAGAGCGGACATGCCATTAAAGCCATAATAGGAGCACTCGTTATCATGATCTTCACGTTCTGGTTTTATGAAGATACGACAGGGAATATCCAGAAATTGAACGGATGGGGCTCCGACATTGAAGGCATCGCGAGTTCCGCGAACGTCCTTCTAACATCAGATACGCTTGATGGCGACAAATCATTCAGTGCACAAGAAGGAACGGCTGTCTTACAGAACCAGCTCTTCAACCTCATGGTGAAGCGACCGTACACTCTACTAAACTATGGTACGACGAAAGAAGAAGAGGTCAATAAAGAAAATCCAAATCGATTTGAAAATCTCATTAAGATAAAACCCTTCACAGATGAAGGCTTAGAACAAAGATCAGTTATTGTAAAAAAAGAAATCTCAGATTTTGAAAATAAACAAATGTCACCGGAGTATAGCGGGGAGCGATTCGGCTACCTCATCATCACAATCATCTCCACGTTCAGTCTTGCGATACCGGTTATCTTGTTATCAAGTTTTAAGTTTTTATTGCAGGTGTGGTTTTTAGCGCTCGTAATCTTTACGGCGATACCGCTCATCCTATCACTCATCCCGAGTTTCAGTGAGACAGCTCTTAACCACTTTAAGAAAATCATCGGTGTTTTGCTCATGAAAGGTGGACTCGTGTTACTCACGGCCGTCATCACCGGAATGGCTACTTTAGTCTATGAATCTGTAAAGATATCAAACGGGATCGAAGGGTACGCGTTCGTCGTGTTTTTGATCGTTCTCATCATCTGGGGACTCATGAAGTACCGCTCAGAGATTTTTGAAGTGGCTTCAAGCGGGATGGTGCAAGGTCAACAGATCGCAGAACGTATGACCTTTCAAGCGGCGAGTGCTGCAGGTGAAGTTGGTGAAAAAGGATTTAGTGTGGCTAAGCGGATGACCGGGAATAAATACCACGGCCGTAACCATCAGTCTAAACACACCAACAGCAGCAATGAACAACGTATGACGAACCAGGAAACGTTCCGTAATGAAAACCATAACAACCAGTCAGACAGAAGAGAACCGGGTGTTAGTAAACGTGTCCTCTTAGATCACGCACAAGGAAAAAGAGAAGTCGCAGCAACCAGTCAGGCGAGAAAGAGTCTCTTTGGTGTTGTGAGTTTAAAAGACTATAAACAAGATAAAAACAGTGGGAAAGAAACCGAACAGAGAAAGAACGAGCAACACCGAACACCGAAGGGGATAAGTCAGACGACATCTGCTTACCGTAACCCTGGAACGATGAGTGATAAAAGAACAGAACCCAAAAGAGCTAACTATGTGGTGCGTGAAGAAAGACCACAACAGAGCAGTGCGCGAAGTGTGAAACACATCACCCGTTATGAAGCTCAAAAGCAGATTGATGCGAGGAAGCTGCAAGAAAATGAGAACGAGAAGAAGCAAAGTCAAGGCAGGCACTGAGAATAGGAGGAGTTGTACATGCAGAGTGTGTTACGTAAGACGGCTAAACGTTCGATCAAAGCGTATCTCTTAACAAGACCCACCACATGGCTTCTTCTTCTTGGTGTTCTACTTCTTACGAGTCTGATTGGTATCGCGCTCTTTGTCGCGCTATCACTTGGTGGGGATACAGATCTAGATGAAAAGTTCTATAGTCCGTCAACCGATGGAAACGCACAGATCACAAAAGAAGTGTTACGATGGGAACCACTCATACGAAAGTATGCAGAGAGGGAAGGGATACCTGAACAGGTAGGTCTCTTACTCGCTCTTGTCCAACAAGAATCAGGAGGACGTCATCTAGACGTGATGCAATCGTCTGAATCGTTAGGATTACCACGTGGAGCATTGATCGACCCGGAGTACTCGATACAAGCGGGAGTCAAGTATTTTGCGGATGTGCTAAAGAAATCAGACGGCGATATTAAAATCGCTCTACAATCGTATAACTTTGGAGCGGGGTTCATACCGTACGCGAAAGAGAATGGCGGGTACTCAAAAGAAGTCGCTGTTGCTTTTAGTGAGATGATGGCTGCTAAACAAGGTTGGGAGAGTTATGGAGACGTTCATTATGTAGACCATGTGCTTCGCTATGTGAACGGAAGTGGCCCGACAGTCTCAAACGGAAATCAAGCGTTCAATGTGGAACGCGTACATAACGTGATGAAGAACTATCTAGGGTTTCCGTACGTGTGGGGAGGCAGAAAACCCGCTGCAGGAGGATTTGATTGTTCAGGACTGTTAGAATACGCATTTGGACTGAGCGGGAAACCGTTGAACGGGACAGCACAAACTCAATACGATGTAACGGTTCCTGTGGCAGAAGAAAAAATCAGACCAGGAGATCTCGTCTTCTTCTCTACGTATAAAACGGGTGCGAGTCATGTGGGGATGTATGTCGGAAACGATCAGTTCATCAACGCGAACGACAACGGAGTAGAGTATTCATCGGTTACCGAGTGGAAACAGCTGTATCCGTTCTTAGGATACCGACGTGTACTATAAGGAGGGTTGAAACATGGAACGAAGAACGTCATTTTTTCTCATGTTTGCAGGCTTCATCATGATGGTGCTTGTCATCATTTATGTGTTCAGTCTAAGAAGTCAGCTCTCTGAAGTACGGGCCAATCAGGAGAATTATAAACAACAAGCAGAAGCGGTCTCGAATATCGAGCCCTCCCAGGCGGAAGAAGTGAATAAGAAGTTTTTAAAGTCATTCTTTACGTATGACAACCCGAGTGAACGATATCAAAACATCAAACCTCTCATGACAGAAGCAGGTTATAAAGCCACGCATCCTTCAGGTAACGGAATACCCCAATCCAAAGAGGACGTTTCGTCTTCTATCTCGAACATCAAACCGTTTAAACATGAAGTGTCTAAAAATGAGATTGAGTTTTTAAATGAGTTTAAAGTTACTTCAGATTACAACGATGTAGGATCAACAGAGAACATGGTGGTTAAGACCGAATTAATTTATGTTGAGGGAGTAGGATGGAAAATAAAAGACATATATGTTGTTTAATACATATATAACAACATATATGTCAATTTATATTAGTGTATCAATGACCATAGTTTACATAGTATCAGTCTTTTATTTTACAAGGTTATACAGTATGCAATATAGGGATGTAACGTATAAAGAGGTATTGACGACTAATAAGTAAAGCACGTATTCAACCGAAATGAGGGGTTTTTCTGAAAAAGTTAACAGCGATTATTGCATTACCTCTTTTATTTGTTTTAATTCTTTCTGGATGCAACTTTGCAGTAGGAAATTCACATCAGCTGTCAACATCAAAAAATAAGGATAACTTGATTGAAAATGACTTACGAAGAGTCACGTTAAAAAATTCAACTTCTGGTGATAAAATAATACTTACGGACAATAAGACTCTGGCAATTTGTAAAGAGATGTTTAATAATTCGGTAAAAGAAGAAGGTTCCGTAAATATGAGTAATCCTGATTATGAATTGAAAGTTGAGTTTTCTAAAGGTAAAGATCAAACATTTTTTCTATGGATAGGTAAGGAGGGAGAAGATAGCACTTTAATGAATTTAAATGATTCCAATGTAATTTATTCTGTACCAGAAAAAATAACAAATCAATTAAAACAATTTATTTCGGAGACCAATTAATGAATTTTATTCTCTTGTTAGAATAAAGTTTTCTAGAAGGTAACCATCGTGTTGCCTTTTTCTTATAATATCAAACCCCTAATGAACGAATCAGGATTAAAGCGCCTCATCCTTCAGGTAAAGCGATACCTCAATCCAAAGAAGATGTTTCGTCTTCTATCTCGAACATCAAACTGTTTAAACATGAAGTCTCTAAAACAGAGATCGAATTTCTAAATGAGTTCAAAGTGACTACAGACTACAACAGTGTGGAATCAACAGAAAAAATGGTGATTAAAACTGAGCTAATATATGTAAACAGTGAGGGATGGAGAATAAAAGACATATATGTTGTTGGATAATTTATTATGACGATGGGACTTCAAATGCGATTTATATACTGGAGGATGAAGAAAAATTAAAATTGATTGGAGTTGGCCATCTTCTTTTAATTCCCATATTATAGTAGTAAAGATGTAAAGGAGTAGAAAATGAGTAAAATATCATATAAAAAATTACTACAAATGGACTTCAATGAGTATTCTATTTTTATAGAAAGCGGTATTAATAGTAAATTTAGTAAGGATTACTTTAATAAAATTAATAAGGAGATTAGAAAAGCGTATCGGATAGAACCAAATAAGGCAATTGATTTATTGGAAACGAACTTACAAAAGTTTACTAATTTTGAAAAGCCATATTTATATGCCATGACTTTAGTATCAATCACTAAAATACATATTGATAATAAAAACACTAGTGAAATAATGGATTTTATTTCAAAGACAATACATTATGTCTGTGAAAACAATATTTATAATCTAGGTAAACAAATTATAGACTATAATAATGAGGCAATCACTAGATCTTTACAAGATTTAAAAGAAGACGAATACCTTCAATTCATGAAATATCAGATTGATTTTTATCTCTGGTTTAAAAAATTTGAAACATGTATTGAATTAATGTGTGAGTGTGCATTTCTTTTTTCTTCTAATAATGCTTATCAATCTGCATATCGAATATTAAATGATGCACAAAATATTGCACTGACAAATAATAAACTTGCTTTGCAATTCAAGGTACTCATTACTCAAGCATCAATTTGTTTTCAAGAACGAGATTTTAAGAGTGCAAAAGCTGATTTTGATAAAGCGTACCATTTATCAGAGATTTTAGGTATCGAAATTCCCATGGAATTAATGGCTAATATGGCTACGCTTTTGATGAATACTGGTAAATGTGAAGATGCATTAGTAATAATGGATAAAATATTAAATAACACTACTGTCAGTAAAAAAAATAGATACTCTATTAAAATGAATAAGTCAATTTGCTTGAGACAGATTGGACGAGTGGAAGAAGCTCTTGAATTAATTCAAGAGGTATTAAATAATATTAAACACTTGAATGATCTAAATGCCATTTTAGAGGCACATTTGATAGCAACTAAAAATTATTTAGCAGCATTGAACTACGATATGGGCTTACAAAAAATAAACAAGGCAATGGAGATAATGGACTTTAATCTTCAGTATAAAAGCAGATTACATTATAGGCGTGGTTTTAAGGAAAACTATTTTCCTAGGATTATTCCAATGTTTTTAGAAATTGCTTCTAAATCAAAAAATATTAATTATAAAGATATCACAAGGTTCTTAGCCTTTACAAAAAGCAATATGTTTTCTGATTGGCTTTCTATTTTAGATTGGTACGATAAGATATTAGAGGATAGTTCAGTAGATGTAGAGGACAAACAAGTATTAAAAAATGTAATTGGAAAATTAATAAATTTCGGAGCTCCAATTTTAAACGGTTATAAAGAGAAGTATGATGACCCATTTGAATCAATAGATGATCCGGTAATTAACCCAAATGGAGTTCTAGATAATAATAAGCCATGGAAAGAATTTAATCTCATAACTGAAAGGCTGACACTTAAGTATTGTAAAAATAAAGATCCGTATGAGAATTCAAGACTTAGTAAACTACAAGAGATCTTAGATGAAAAAATAAAGGATAGCACTCTAGTTATATCATTCTACAGTCATGATAACAGACTTAGTATACTAGCTGTATCAAAAGTAAAGTGTGAAGTAATTGAACTAGATAAGAATATTTCCGTGAATTTTTTCCAAGAGTTGTATAAATACCAAAACAAATTCAGTAGCTTCTCTCAATTTGCCACATCACTTAAATTAACTACTGAAGGCTTATTTAATGTATTTGATTCGACTATTAGTTCCTTAATATCTAATAACATAAAAGAAATATTAATATTACAAGAGAAATTCTTTCATTGGATGCCTACGATTCCAACTTTGTTACGAAATTCGTCTTTATGTGAATATATTAAAAATAGTGAATTAGTTATAAGAACCGTTCCTATTATTTATAAAGGTAAGATATATGAGAAAAGATTTAATAACTTTCTAGGCGTGCTTGATCCAGCAGAAGGACTTCCACTATTTTTAGAAGAATTGTTACTCAGCCAAAAATTTATTGAGGGCAGGAATGAAATTGTTAACCTTGAAGATCAAAAAATTAATTATGGTAATAGTATAACTAAGGAAGCAGATGTGATACATCTTGCAACCCATGGGGTTCCTATTTCAAGATTTACTGATCCTTCATATGCATCACTGGCAGGCAAACTATCAAAAAATTCCCTAAGTTTTGATGAAATTCAACAGAATTTTTGGAAATTAAATTACTCTTTATGTATAAATGCATCATGCGATTCATCTGATTTTACAAATAAGAACAACCAAAGAATCTATGATACAAATGAATTAATTGGTTATTCAACACTCTTTCTTCTGAATAGAAAAAGCAATGTAATTTCGATAAATTGGCCGATTAAAGATATTTTATCTTACGCATTTTCTCATATATTATATAGTAATTTGGCAGAAAACTATTCTATTGAAAGAGCTTATACACTTAGTTTAGTCACTCTATTAAATTTAGATAAGGATGAATTAAAAAATATAATGAGCGGTATTAATGATAAAGTTATAAGAGAACAAAAATTAAAATTAATAGACAATATACAAAGTAAATTTCCTTTTAGAGATCCATATTGTTATGGTGCGTTTACAATGAATAGTTTAATATAATGTGTTTTTTTACATTTATAGGTAAATATCCATATTGTGTAAATTGAAAAGCGGTTTAAACATAAGCCAGCAAGCTTTTGATAACAAATAAGTTGTTATATAATTTATTAACTACAATAACAATGAAAACGATATATATGTATATGTTAATATTATTATTAAAAAGAGGTAACCTTATAGGTTACCTCTTCTTGGTTCTTTATTGACCGACCTTTATCCTTGAAAGTATGGAAACCATTCCGCGTAAAAAGTGAGATAGCCCCACATAAATACCCCACCTAATAACCCGCAGTTTAGTAAAAATTTAAAAACCTGTTTTGGTAACCAACCAAATAAAACTTTAATCAGTAAAGAGATAGCAACCATTCTTAGTACATTAAAGGAGAATTTTAGGATACCAAAATCGGAAAATTCAACTAAGATGATGTGAAAACTAAAGAAGTAGTAATTCTTCTGTGAGAAAGACAAGAATTAAAGAGAAAGTGAAAGTTTAAAATCAATCAGGAAATTTGGAGCTGAGATAGTATCCACTATATTAATAGAAAAAACACCACCAGATAATGTGTCATTCGCAACAGGTGCCAAAACTTCAATTATTGTAAAAAATATAGAATGCAATCATTTGAATCTTATATAATTTTGTGTAAGTTGATATGTAAATATATGTTATATTGGTATGTATAATGAGATAAAAGAAAGAAGGTAATGTATGAGTATTTTTTTAGAGGATCTACGAAAAGATTATCATAATGGTATGTTAGTCCCTTTTATAGGCTCAGGTCTTTCAATACCTTTTAAAGTCCCTTCATGGGGAGGGATGATAAGAAGTTTAACTGAAAAATACGCTGATCAGGACTTTATAAAACAGCTAGTTGAGGTTGATTTAAGTAGACATGACTATTGGAAAGCGATTGATAATTTAAAAGAATACACGGTTATTCAAGAAGAAGACATCCAAGAAGAAGTAGTGAGGTTAATTCAACAAAAACAAATTAAATTACAAGATGATTTATTACATAATTATAATGATTTAAATAATATGAATTTTAACTTTTATCTAACTACAAACTATGAAAATTTATTGCATCAGTACTTAAATTTTGATATTCAACCTATTTCTCTTAGTGAAATACAATTTAATACACAAGAAATGTTTAATCAAAAAAGGGTATGCCAATTACATGGAACAATTTCCAATGCAGGTACAATTATTCTTAGTAGAGAAAGTTATGAAAAGTTATATAGTAGTAAAAAGTATGATGATTTATTAAGACTGATAACTGGTACTAAGAAATTAATGTTTATCGGGTTTTCTTTTGATGATCAATTTATTAAAACATTGATAAAACAACATAAAGAATCCTATAGAGGAGAGCACTATATTCTTTTAGATAATCCTTCTCCTGAAAAAATTAAAGAATTAAGAAGAGAATATCGTTTAATTGCTATTCCGTACAATACTGAAAATTCATCACATCCAAATGAAATTAGAAAATTACTTCAAGAAATATCTAAACCTATATTCAATGGAATTGAAGAAAAATTCGATGGAAGTGATCAAGCAAAATCTTCAGTTGTAATTGGTGCCGGACTGAGTTCATTTGAAAAAAATTTAGAGGAAAACCTTTTTTACAAAAAAATGAAGCTAGAAAAGATTAATCCCATGTTAATCGAATTAAGTTCAGATTTTTACATTGCAGCTGATGAATATATTCGTGAAATGAATAAACTTGGTATGCCTCTGGATGTTATCGACATCATATTAGGTCAAGTATTTCTAGAGTATAAAGAACGATATATTGACACTTTTTCAAAACATGGAAACAGTGAAGAGTTTCTAAATGTAGTGCATCGAAGTTTAGAAAATATTGAATATGGAAGATACAAAGAGCTGTTAAAGAATAATATAACAAACAAATACGAAAACAAAGGTTTTGTACATATATTAGCTGATGATGAAGAAAAAGGAATATGGTGGGGAGAGGAGAGATTAGATGGATCAACAAATAAAACATGATTCATTAGTCCCTTCCTCGATTCAACTACTATTTGATAATGATAAGTTAGATTTTATGAAAATTTTATGCTTAATAAACGCGCTATCATCTATCAGTAATAAGCAAAGGAAGGTTGAGGAATTACTATTTTATTATAGCCTTGTGAATTTTGACTTGATTAAATTATTTAATATAGAAAAAAAAAATGGATTTACTCCTTCTCCAATTCAATATTTCCGATTTCAAACAAAAATTAATGAAATTTTATTAGCTATGTCTAATTTGAAATTTATAGAAATAAAAGGAGAAATGTCAAATAAATTAGATGAATTAAAGGTGAAATTATTATCACCAGGTAAAGATTTTTTCCAGCAACATAGTACTGAATACTTTCAGACATTATTTAATAGATATATTGAAGCGCATAGCACAATTAAGTATTCATCAGAAAATGTAAATAAAATTAAGGAGGGAATATAATGAGCAGCATAACTCTCCAAAAACTTATTGTTCAAGGTATTGCATATAGAAGAACAGTAGAGTTTAATGAGGATTTAACGATAATTAGTGGAGAAAAAACATCTGGAAAATCATTAATACTTAGTCTGATAGATTATTGTTTTGGTAGATCAAGTAAAATTGATTTGAATGTTCAGCCTGAATTAGATGCCAAATGTGATCAAGTCTTCCTTGAAATAAGAATCGGAACAGAGATAATTACCTTAAACAGGATGTTAAAAGAAAAGCAATCTAAGATAAGTATATACTTTTGTTCATATGAAAATTTAGATGAATACACACCCAAAACACTTGATATTCAAGATGCGATGAAAATATTAATGCATAAATTAAATATCAATGAATATAAACTAATTCGTCATCAAAAACATAGCAACAAAAAGGAAATTGAAGTGGTTTCATTTAGAGATATTTTTCGATATGTTTATATTCACCAGCATGAATTAGGAACAGGTGATTTCTTAGGAAAGAAAAGTCCGTTTAAAGCATATAAAAATCCTCATGCATTTAAAATGATGTTTAATCTAGTAGATGTGGATAAAGATACTTTAAATGAACAGTTGGTTAAAGTGCAAAACGAAATAGATGAAACACGTCGAGAATTATTTGGATTAAATTCATACCTTAAAGATTTGGATGCAACAAATAGACTCAATCTACAAGCAAAATCTGATAAACTTGCGACAGATATAAAAAAACAAAAACAATTAAAATTGGATGCTTTAGAAAAGAGTAGAACTCAAAGCAATAATAATGAAGAAAATAAATTGTATATAAAATTAAAAAATGATTCAAATGAAATATCTAATATAATATTAGAGCACGAAAATAAAAAGAGACATTTGCAACTTTCTGTAAGTTCAAAAGAAATATTAATAGAAGAATATTTAGTAGAACTTACGGAAATTGAAGAAACCTTGGAACTTAATTATAAGTTAATTATTCCTGATCAAAGTGTTGAGTGTCCGCTTTGTAGTTCTAGAGTATCAACTCAATTACATAATAAAGTTCATCAGAGTACAAATGCAGAAAGAACACTGCACAAAATAAAAAAGCAAATTTCTAATAAAATCGAAATGGTAAAAAATTTAATAAATAAAGAAAGAAACCAGATTGAGGAATTAGATAAAGAAATAGGGCTACTTTTAAAAAAACAAACTGTTTATAACGAAGCTTTAATTGAATATTCGAAAAAGACGGATGTTCCCTACCTTTCTCAAATTGATAGTATAAATATAATAATAAATAGATTAACTAAAAATCAAGAAGCATTAAAAGAAGGCCTTAGAATTCACCATAAGATTGACGAGAAAAATAAACTAATAGAAGATTTAAAAGCAGCAGAAACAAGATTAATGAAAGATATAGAGGCTTTACAATTAAGTGATAAAGAAAAAGAAAAAATATTTTATTTTTTAGACAAAAAGTACAAAACATTTATGGAGAGATTAAAATACGATTCCACAAAAGAAACATATATCCATAAAGATCAAATAATACCTTACTATAATGGAGCTAGTGTATACGCCCATGAAAGTGGCGGCTTGTTAGAATGTATGCAACTTTCTTATTTAGGCGCAATTTTACAAAGTAAATCTAAAGGCTACGCAACTGGGCACCCAGGTTTTTTAATATTGGACTCACTAAGCAAATATGTCGGTACCTTAAAGAAAGAAAATGCAAAAGACGGTGAAAGTAGTCTTGGAAATGTACTTTCAATAGAAAAAATTAATGATCCAGAGGTTTATGAGGAATTTTTCAAAATCTTGATTGAGCTAAGTGAGGACCATCAAATAATTCTAGTAGAGAATACCCCCCCCGAACGATATGATGATTTTTATACAAAATACACTTTTTACAAAGGTGAAAAAGGTTTAATTAATGAAGAAAAAAACGAGATAGAAATTAATGAAGTTTGTAATTCAAACGAAATAATGTAGAAGTTTGGAAAATCAATTTTATAACAAGCTACTATATACTTAAATATCACTTTCAATATTGGAAGTGATTTTTATATTCCAGGCAAAAGATCAACAAATTGAACAATATAACATAAAAAAAAGAAACTAAACCCGAAATTTCTACAAAGAAAGAAATGCGTTAGAAATATGTATATTATCAATTAATTATATAGATTACAACAGATGCAATTTAATAATGCAATAACATGGGATATAATAATAAAAAATGGATAGTTTAGAAGGGTTGATGAACTCATTGTCTAAATTAGACAAAATAACAATTAGTGGTTTTAAATCTATAAGTCACTTGGATTTGGAACTTAAGTCTTTAAACGTTTTAATTGGTGCAAATGGTGCCGGAAAATCAAATTTTATTTCTTTTTTTAAAATGTTAAATGAAATGATAAATCAAAAAATGCAGGTATTTGTCACACGTTCAGGTGGGGCTAATAGATTATTGTATTTCGGAACAAAAAAAACAGATATGATAACAGCTAGGCTATCTTTTGGGGCTAATAGTTACAAAATCGAATTAGAACCATCTCAAGAAGGGAAATTATTTTTTTCTACTGAGAGAATTTATTATCATGGACCAGGTTATCAACATCCATGGAATAGTAATTTGGGATCAGGTCATTTGGAAACTCTATTACATTCTGATTCAAAAGCATATACACATATGAGAGTCTCTGACCATATCATTGGATCTTTGAAAAAATGGAAATTGTATCATTTCCATGATACTAGTGATTCTTCTAAACTTAAAAGTGAATCAATTATACATGACAATGAATTTTTTCGCTCAGATGCATCAAATTTAGCAGCTTTTTTATTTTGGCTAAAAGAGAAGAAAACGGAACATTATAACGCGATACTTAAAACAATAAAATTGATTGCCCCTTTTATTGACGATTTTATTCTAGAGCCATCAAAGCTAAATCCTGATACTATTAGGCTAGCATGGAAACATAAAGATTATGATGACTTCTTTGATGTTAGTCAGCTATCAGATGGAACATTAAGGTTTATTTGTATTGCTACGCTTTTGTTGCAACCAGATTTACCATCTACCATATTACTGGATGAGCCTGAATTAGGTTTACATCCCTATGCAATTAATGTTTTAGGATCATTATTTAAGAGTATTTCGAGTAAAACACAAATAATAGTTTCTACACAATCTCTTCTATTAGTCGACCAATTAGAGCCGGAAGATATAATTGTAGTTGATTACCATAATGATAAATCGGAATTTTCAAGATTAGATAGTGAAAAATTACAGGATTGGTTAGATGATTATACATTAGGTGAGTTATGGGAGAAAAACATCTTGGGAGGGAGACCAAGATGACCAAAAGAATTCACATATTAGTTGAAGGGCAAACAGAAGAAACATTTGTAAAAGAGATGCTGGCCCCTCATTTATGGCAATACAATATTTATACAACTGTAACAATGGTGTGTACTAGGGTAGTTAGAAATGTAAGAAAAGAACGTGGGGGGATAGGAAGTTATTCTCAAATAAAAAGGGATATTATCCGTTTGTGTAAAGATACAAATGTAGTAGCAATTACTACCCTATTTGATTTTTATGGACTTCCAAGTAACTCGCCAGGACTAGATTCATTACCAGCAGGTGATTGTTATCAACATGTAAAACATATTGAATCACAGTTATTTTCAGATATAAATGAAGCACGATTTATACCATTCGTAATGTTACATGAATTTGAAACAATAATATTTTGCGATCCTACAAAATTAAAGTACTCTTTTCCAAATCAACCTGGTAAAGTACAGAGAATCATTGATATTGCTGATCAATATGACTCTCCTGAAAAAATAAATAATTCACCTCAAACTGCACCTTCAAAGAGAATTTTATCAGTTTTTTCAGACTATGAAAAAATCTATCATGGATGTACTACCGCATTGGATATTGGTTTGGATACAATCAGAAGTAAATGTAGTCATTTCAATGATTGGTTAAGTAGACTAGAATCACTTTAAGTTTATTAAGTTCAAATAAAGATTTTATAATTTTAAGATGAAAATAAAAAGTATTCAAATAGAACGGCTTTAGTTAAAGAATACAATTAAGGCTTGAGCCAATTTCTACTGAAATAAGATAAAAGCTATTGAAAATAATTGTATGAGTTGGGTATCACAGTGCTCATATAAAGAACTAATAAACTGTATTGCATAGTACAACGAGACTGTTCAGCAGAATAAGAATCCTTCAACAAAAAAGTAAACCAATTCTGGATATCCTTATATTACGAACGGGTGCGATTGTGGAATAAGTTTGATGTGTAACAAAACCACCCACATTTTACCCACGAAAAATATATTTTAATACACACTTATTATTAAGAAGTTTTGATTTTATAGGGATTTAAAATTCAAATGTCCATAAAAAAGCACAAAGTATATGTTCCGCACACAAGTTCATGCCTGGAACAGACAAAAAGAGCAACCGAATATTCGGTTGCTCTTTTGTGTAATAATTGCTTAATTTGTTTTTGATGTTTTGATAACAACCATTATGGTTGTTATCTTGCTTGATCTACTGAAACAAGCAGCGCAAAACAATCAAAAATAGAAGTAAATCACTTACAGTGATTATTCCTTCAAATTTAAGCATAATTACACCTCAATCTGATATTTAATTACTTAATATAATACGCACTTGAATAGATTTAATGGGGGTAATTCTAGTTAATAGTATTTACTTCTCAAAACACGGAAATTATATAGATAAAGATACATGTAAATGAACTAAATTTAAACTCTATCCCTTACGAGAGGAAAATAGACTTTGGGAAAAGTAATACATTTTTTAAAATCAAAAGACAAGGCAACTCTTTTCACAGCAGCTGTCTTTATATACGCCATTCTAGAGGTTTATGGTCATACAATCTGGAACGCCTTTGTATGGTTAATGCTATTTTTATTAATTTATAAGTTGATAAAATTGGGGATACGGATTAGAAGAAAGAAACAATGGTTACGTTCTGATATTCACGATATTGATCTAATGAATGGAATAGAATTCGAAAACTACTTGGCGGATTTTTTCGAATCCAAGGGCTATTCGGTAACTTTAACACCGCGGTCAGGTGATTACGGTGTCGATCTGATCTTAAGGAAGGGAAGAAAGAAAACGGCAGTCCAAGCAAAATGCTACGGAGGAAATATTGGTGTAGACGCGGTACAGCAAGTCATATCAGGTAGCATTCACTGGCGAACGACAAATGCCATGGTTATCACGAACCGCTATTTTACTCCAAACGCGAAGAAGTTAGCCAAATCAGGGATGGTGGAACTAATCGATCGTGACGGATTAAGTAAACTGATAAACTGAATATAAAATAAGACTAGCTTCCAATAGTATCAAGGTTGTTTATATGGTTCGTTCTTTCAAATTTTGTAATGAAGAGGAAAGTATAAAATATGTTTCTAGAGAAGAGTACTGCCACCTGCCAGTGCACTTCTTCTTTTTATATATTAATTTATGAAACACAAAACCAAAATGAAAAATATCGTCTATATGTGTAGATAAGGAGGGACGATATTTTTTAAGAAAAAAAGAACGAGTTTGCCGAGTGTGAGCAGACCTTATATGAATTAGTTAGTAGAGCTATGCTCACTTTAAACAGCTTGATGAAAGATGATGACTGGTTACTTTACTATTTGAAGATTAACTGATAGTTAAGCATGCATCTAAGCGTTCGGTACAAACATCTGTTTCTGCTTATTCACAAAGTCGATAATAGCACTTTCTAGTTTTTGCTGAGCTTCTTCTGGAGTGCGCAACGAAACTGTTTTAGTGGGGTGATAGTAGATAAGTTCATACATGTCATCTGGTAAACCAAATCTTGTGTATATGATATCAATACTCTCGAACAGCTCATGTTGTGACTGATAATGATTAACGGCATCGATCAGATTTACATAACGCCATTTCCATATTTCATGATCAAACTCTTCTTCGTTTCTATAAATCTCTGGTAAGTAATTGTATTGTGCTTTTACATAGGGTTCCTCAATAGAAGATACCAGTAACTCTAGAGCATCTATTTCAGAATGAACGCCCCAAGCCAAGTCTACCATTTGTATGGTTGGTTGATCCTCGTTACCTAAAGAATGTAATGCAAAATCTTCCGCAAACTTCTTAGTGATCATCTTTAATTGCAACCCTCTGATTACGAACGGTACATCCATCTTAATATTAAAACTTTTTATATAGGAATAGTCATAGTGTTCATACATTTGTAGATCCACCTTGTAATTATATTTGTGGAGATGAAAACTTGAAAGATGTTGTATATCGGGCATAATGATTAATTATATCATTACATGTAGAGCATCAATTTTAACGTTGTTGAACTTAAATGATTCCAACAACGTTATCGATATATATGTTATTGTATATGTTGATATTGATGGTGATTCTGATATATAAAGCTAAAATGCTCTAATAGCCATTTTGTTTCATCAACGTTCTTTCCTTTTTCGGTTCAAAGCCATTTCGGGCGGCAGCACGACAGACTGATCAGAAAGGAAAAACGCTTTTCTGTCACTCAGTAACGTGTCGCTTCGGTATTAAATAGACCGATAACCACGGTCTGTACGGTTCATCCTTCACCTACACACCGATAGGTTCCTGTTCGATTTGCGGATAACCGCCATACCAAACGAGTCGGAAACCCAGAATAGAAAAGAAAATAAGAATGCTGTTTTGTAGTTTGAAAGTGGCATTCTGTTCTTAAAGTATAGTTGTTTATTTCTTTAATAAGAATTGCCTTTTAAGGAATAACGAGATAAAGGCTGGAAATTGAAAGGAATTTGCTCAGAATGGAGGGGTCACTATGTTTAATGAAGTGTTAGGACATTCAGATATTGATGAAAACAAAATGAAGATAAACCACAGAGAAGCGGTCAGGGCTATCATTATAGAAGACAAAAAAATTCTTATGGTTCACTCAAACCTTGGAGACTTAAATTTCCTGGTGGTGGCGTCGAAGAACATGAAAGTCATCAAGAGGGTCTAATTCGCGAGGTTGCAGAAGAGACAGGGCATCTTAGTAAAGTTAGAGACAAAATGGGCGTTGTCATTGAAAGACATTGTGATGACTATGATAAAGAAGCTATCTTTCAAATGACTTCCCATTATTATCTCTGTGAATTGACGGGTGAGGTAGTTGCTCAACAATTAGATGATTACGAGTTTGATCAAGAATATACACCTAAATGGGTAGAAATTGATGAGGCCATCCAACAAAACGAGACCATGATAAATCAATGTGAAGAGAACGTATGGATACACCGAGAAAACTTTGTTTTAAAGGAACTTAAGAATATCATGGTGTCAATCTGATTATAAGAATGAGAAGAAAAAAACAGCAGTTCAAGCGAAATGCTACGAAGTAATATAAGTATGATGTTTTCAGCAAGTCATTATGGGCAGCAGTCATTGGCAATTAGGTTATCATGAATCACTACTTTACTCCAAACGCGAAAAAAACAGTGCTCATTCCTTTATGAGCACTGTTTTTTAGCTTGGAATGAAAGATTCATTGTTTAGTGGTTTCGATCCTATAGGAGGCATCATTAAAGTTTAGTACGACTTCTTCTGACTCTAATATATTTTTATCCTTAGAAATGGTGACGATAGAATACCTAGTCTTTTCACGAAGTTTAAGGCTCTTCTTTAATTTCTTATGTTTTTCCCAGACAGAGGGATGTTTATCGTTTACATGAAGAATTAAGTATTGATCTTTGTAATTGATCCCTGGAAAATCTGCTTTCACAAAGTGTTGTGTGTTATCATTCTGTTCTTCTATCCAAAATGAGACTTCCCTGTAAAAAAGACCATTCTTGCTGTCCGAGAAATGTGATTGTTCAGGTATAACAATCTCATAATCTTTATTTTCATGCAGGTATAATGCAATTCCACTTAATAAGAAAATCCCTAAAATACTCCATAACACACCCTGTTTCATTAAATTCCCCCTAAAGTTAATGATACTTCATATTACGAAGAAAAAAATACCATGATACCTATATACTAAGGTATTGATCTAACACTTGTTAAATATATAATTGCACTGTTTCCTGTGATTTGAAATAATTGTAATTATTTATCATTAACCAACAGTGGGAAGAACAGTGGCCTCATTTGAGAGCATTCCTTCCGTTCATCGTATTTTCTTAGTAAGGAAAGAGTGTAATGTTGTTTGTTCCCTTATAGCAAACAAAAGTGTCCATTATGGAAAGCAGGTAGAAACAATGAAGAACATTGAAGAAATTTTTGAGGAACTCATCCTTAAAAACATCATCGATAAGAAACCAACAGAATATAAACAATTGATTAGTGCTTTTACATAGAATCTAGAACTCATGTTAGGAGTTGATTTCATTGAATATTGCTCAGATTAAATCTGCATTATTTAAACAAGCCACAACCTTTCAAACAGGTGGGTTCAGACCAACAGAAGAGTTAGGAGAGAGTTGGATTGGTAAAGTTTTATGGGGAAGACAAGAAGAAGCTATACCATCGAATTTTGACCTTATCTGTACCTTGTTTTTATCTACATTACCCTACGTTCCGAAAGAATTGACCAACTATCCGTTAATAACCATCTATATGGATTTTGATGTATTCAGTAATCTGAATCGTGATAATCTAGCTCCTTATTTTAAGGTAATGTGTTATGCGAATTCAGATGAGCTAGAGAAGATAAACAAGCAATCTACTAAGATAAAAGCTTTTCCGCTATCCCCAGTGTATATTGATAACGATACACCTGCTTGGGAAGGTTCTTGTAGTTTTCAACCAGATATTGAAGAAGCAATATTGCAACTTGAAAGTGAAGAAGGTGTGGAATATCACGATGATATAGTGGAAGAGGTTTACCCGACCCATAAAGTTGGAGGGTATCCATCATTTACTCAGAGTGGTGTATCCTTTGGAGAAGAATATCCATTCGTTTTTCAAATAAGTTCTGATGAAAAGGCTCTATTCAATATAGTAGACAGTGGTAGTTTTTATTTTTTCTACAATCAAGATAAACAGGATTGGATTGTTCATTGTGATTTTTATTAAGATTTATGTGATTACAAACTAACTTCACCGATCCTGGGGGTAGGGTTTAACATATGAGCACAAATAGACAGCATCATTTAACGGGGGATGTAGAAAAAGTGGCAGAAAACGATCAAAGATTAATTTCATATGTAGAAGAAATAATGAAGCTTAACCATAGCAGCGCTGCAGCACTAGTTGTAATAAAGGATAACGAGATTATATTAGAGCATTATACGGGGTATCATTCTAATTCGGTAAATGCTACACCCATTACAGAAACCTCTATGTTTAACGTAGCATCTGCAAGAAAAAGTTACTTAGGATTAGCAGTAGCATATGCTTTGTATGAAAATAAGATCAAGAGTCTTGATGATTATGCTAGTGATTACTTTGAGGAGTACGATAAGGAATTGCTTGCAAACACTACGATCAGACATCTAGTTACCCATTCTCATGGATTACACCAGAAAGAGGATGGGACTATTTTTAGAGAGTTTGAATCAGGTAAAGGATGGGCTTACAGAGGAATTAACGTATTAATGATGACTTCTTTAATAAAAAGGCTTTATGGAAAGAGTTTTCCTGAGTTATTAAACGAAAGAGTATTTCTACCGTTAGGTTTGAAAGAAACTGCTTGGTATACAGATCCTAATGCAAAACTGGTACAAGTGATTGATAACCCGAACGAAGTGGCAACATTTAAATTAGGATGTACAGGTGATGGGAGAGACTCAAACCTGCATACCACAGCTCGTGAGTTTGCATTGTGGGGTAACCTTCATTTGAATGATGGATCAGTGAATGGCAAACAAATCGTACCAAAAGAAGTGATACGGTTAGCTACCCAAGTACAAAATCCAATGTACAAAGATAAAGATACACCACAAAACGGATTGTTTTGGTATGTTCAAGACACACCATCCATTAGAAGTGAAATAGGAGAGAGAGTACCTAAGGGTTCATATCAAATATTGGGAATTACAGGACCAACACTGCTAGTGATTCCTAAACATAATCTGGTCGTGGCGAAAATGTATAATAAGAGATATAACTACGGTGGAGACAACTACCTTCATTATCTAAGAGAGTTCAGTAATATAGTAGCAGGTATTTTTAAATAAAGTACGTTATGTAATTGACTATATATTTTTATTCAACATCAGGTGCATTAGTTGAAGATCCACAGAGCTGTTCATGCAGCTCTTTCTTATTGAACAAACGTAGAAGGATAGTTGAAAAACTAGATAGTAAGTAAAGGGTGGGAAAATGACTACCATCGGGCTAATTCGGCACGGAATAACTGAATGGAACTCTTTAGGTAAGGCTCAAGGGATCAGTGATATTCCATTAAATAATATTGGTAGAAAACAAGCAAGAAAACTTGGTGATAGATTATCACTTGAAGAAAAGTGGGACCTGATTATTACGAGTGATTTATCCAGAGCATTCGAAACTGGAAAAATCATTGGGAGTAAGATAGGCTTGCCTACTAGTCATATTCATATTGATAAGAGGATAAGGGAAATAGATTGCAGTGAGATTGAGGGGACAACGGAAGCACAAAGAGTCAGGCAGTGGGGTAGTGAATGGCGCAATTTAGAACTTGGAATGGAAAGCTTTAATGGCGTGTCTAACAGAGGCTTTGATTTTTTAGAAGATATAGTCCATACACATAAGGGGAAACGAATATTGGTAGTCAGCCACGGTGCTTTGATCGGATTGACTCTACAGAGGTTACTTCCTCAAAAGTTCAAGCAGACTTCTATGGATAATACGTCGATTACTTATTTAAGTCATCTAGATGACAAGTGGGATTGTTCTTTGTATAACTGTACTCGGCATTTAGATCTTATCACCCAATAAGATGGATTTATTAAAGTTTTCTTTGGTAACAGATTGAACAGTTATACAAGACGGTTATATAAATTTTAAGGAGAAGCATAATGACGACCAAATATGTGAATTGGGGAGAAGCGATAGTAAAGTTAACTTGGGTACGGGATGATCAACTTCCGCCAGCAGAACAAATTACAAGCGTCCACGGATTTTGTTTTAAAGATGATAAGTTACTTTTAGTAAACTTAAACCATAGAGGATGGGACTTTCCAGGTGTTCATATCGAATGTAATGAAACACCTGAAGAATGTATAAATCGTGAAGCATTTGAAGAAGGTTATGTTACGGGAAGATGCTCTCTTTTAGGACATATCATTGTTGACCACAATGAAAATCCCATATGGGATGAATATAGCAAATATCCAAAAATAGGTTTCCAAGTTTTTTATCGATTTGAAATTGACCGATTACATGACTTTGAAGCGGGGTATGAGTCACAAGAAAGAATTTTTGTAAGTCCAAGCGAAGTAACAGAATTTTATCCGAGTTGGAATGAACTCTATCAGCAAATACTTGATTATGCCGTAATTCAAAATTAATATTCAACTATTGAGCGAAAGTGCATGATTGTGGAATAAACAAATTAAAGATTTTTCTCTTTATCAAAGGAGTGTTAAAAATTAAAAAGAGGTTATGGATTTTAGTAGCTATTGTAATGTTGGTTCCAATATTATTCTTAGGAATTGAATACAATAATAAATTAGCGTTCAGCACAGGTCCTGAGGAAGTGTTATACCATTCTGACAAAAACACTTATAGTATTCAGCAGATTGTTCATCAGGAAATTTTTTCAGAAGATAAATATGCATATATCTTATTTTTAACCGAGGATAAAAAGCCTGAAGATTCAATAGTACTTGCTGAGTTTAAAAAAACTATTACGGGATGGGAACTGGAAGGAATGGTTTTAAATTCGCTAAAAGGTTTACAAACAGTCAGAGATGGTAAAAATCGAACATTATTTGGTCTAGCCCCCTCTGATGTTGAGACAGTGAAGTTAGGTGAACGTAGCGCTCAACTCTTTTCCATAGGAGAGAACAAGAAAAAAATATGGATCATCTATAAACCTTCCAAAAAAGAATTGGACTCACTGCCAACTTTTTATAATAAAGAAGGACAGAAACTTTCATAACAATCTTTTAAACAATTTTCGTTTATTAAAATTCTCTCTTCAACAATTGCGGCCAAGCCACTAGATGTATTCGTGATATTTAAAGTAAATGAACAGAGTGAACTGGATGCACTTCGGAGTGAGCGACTCTTTGAAACTTTACATCTGTACGGATGGACGTTAAGTTATTATCCCCATACACACAGCACGAATACGGACAAGTTTTTCTTTCAAACACAATACACGCTGTCATCCTACCGTGATGAAGATGGATTATCAGTTAGAGAGCGAATAGGAAAGAAAAGAACGGAGCATGTTGTGAGTCGCAACATGCTCCGTTCTTTTTCGGTTTTACACCCTTAAGGTCATTTAAAGGAAAAATATAACTTTTATTCAAAAATATATATGGTGTCAACATTTAATAAAGTACAATAAAGTTATAAAAAACCCCCAAGGAGAATTCAAGAATGAATAAAATAGTCGGCATCTTTATTATTGTTCAAGTTATTTTAACAGGCTTAATACTCAATGGATTACAAGCAATCTCAAATTCAATCCTAATCTCAGCTGTGCATCAAAAAAGAGGTCTAAACACGATTTCTTGGTCAGATAATCTAAGTACCGTCACTTATGTTGTTTTAGCATTGATCGTATTGATTGGATTTTATCTTATCCTTTTAAAAGAAAAGAGTAACGGATTAGATTAAAACAATGAAAACTACAAAAGGGGAATACTCTAATGCATACAGAAAGCTGTGTTGTATTAAAAATAGAACAGTTTGATTCAAATGCCGTCTTCCGTTTAATAGAGCTCTCTGAATCTGTTGGATGGGACTATGATGAGCAAGAAATACATACGATTCTGTCCTCAGGTTGTATCTATGGCCATAAGAACCGTGATGGAAGAATCGTTTCAAGTGCAGCCATCATTCCTTACGATACGAATATTGCTTCGATCGGAATGGTCATCGTTTCTCCAGATTATAGAGGTCTTGGGTTAGGAAAAGAAGTCACTCAAACCTGTATAGATCGTGTCTCAACAGACACATCCATCATGCTGATCTCAACGGAAGAGGGAAAACCTCTGTATGAGAGGTTAGGCTTTAAAACGGTAGATGTAATACATAAGTTTTTATGTGAGAAATTTATACCTAACTTGCATGATAGTACTAAAGGATTCACGATAGAATATTATCAAACCGCTGATTTTCACAAGGTGAAGGAACTGGATTCAGCAGCTTTTGGTGATCAGAGAAGCACCTTTCTACTCAACCGGATCAAACAATGTAAACAATGTGTCGTTGTAAAAAATCAGTACCATGAGATTATCGGTTTTGGACTTTCTATTCAAGGTCCTATAAATCTGATACTAGGGCCGATCGTAGCACCGAATGATTATATAGCTGCTTCTATCGTTAATGCGTTAGCTTCAAATCATGGAGGGAATCTTAGAATCGATGTACCATCAGGTCATTCTGAGTTCATGACGTTTCTAGATACCTGTGGTTTTAAGAAAGTGAATGAGCCTCCTATCATGATTAAGAATTCAGCCACAATGCCAAAAAGAAACAAAGAATTGTTTGGTATCTCTGCTCAAGTTTTCGGATGAATAATGATATACAATACTAAAACAAAAACCCGCTACCTATTAAAGATAGCGGGTTGAGCTCTATATACTATTAGTCTTTAAGTGTCTTTTTGATGTACATCGTTTGACTATGAGCGGCTACGTGGTAATAGTCGTTACCTTCACCGATCACTAAGACAAAACCCCCACCGTTTAACGTCATGATTTCTTCTTTAAAACCGTAGTTATACGCTTTTGTATCCACTGTTAGATCCATTCTCTTCATTGGAAGTTCTTGTACTTGATTTCCTGAGATCCAACCGTAAACCGTGGTTCCGTTTGAGAGTTTGTACCACTTTTGATTGTTATAGGTTGTTTGTTCTTTTGAAATTAAGATCCAGTTTAAGTAAGGAGTACTTGATTCTTTATAAACACCAGGCGTTGAATTGATACCATACGCATCACTCGTAATCTTTACCGCTTTATAAGGCATTGTATACTGACCATCAAAGTTAATGAGTTTTTTAGCAATGTACATAGGCTGACTATGAGCGATAACTAGATATTTATCACTGTACTCTTTAGCCACATAGACATAGCCCGTGCTGTTTAGCGTCATGATCTTCTGATCTAAATTGTAGTTATACGCATCAACATCTTCATTTAAGTATTTTTTTTCTAGATTTTCGTACTCACTTGTTTGGTGAGCAGCGATCCATCCAAATACTTTATCTCCGTGAACAAGTAGGTACCAACGTTCACCGTTATAGATTTGCTGTTGTTTGACAACAAACGTCCAGCCGAGATATGGAGTTGAAGATTCCTTATACGTACCCATCTTTGAATATAAACCAAACTGATCACTATCTAGTTTAATCACTTTAAACGTATCAGACGGTGGTGTATCTTCAAACACTCCATTTAGAACATCCATAGGATTGATAGCATTTGATTTATCACTGTTCCAAGTTCCTCTGTGTACTTCAAAGTGTAAGTGCTGACCAAAAGAATTTCCTGTATTCCCCATGTAACCAAGCAATTGTCCTTGAGCAACATTCTGTCCTACATCGACAGATCGAGAACGCAAATGAGCATAGACAGTTTCATAGGTTTGCCCACCTATATTATGCAGTACGAATACTACATTCCCATATGTGGATGAATAATACGACTTACTAACCTTACCTGCAGCTGAAGACTTAATAGGAACCGTTCCAGGAATAGCAATATCGATTCCATAGTGTGTACCTGATGATCTTTCGCCAAATCCTGAAGTAACATGATTCTCATTACCAGCAGGCCAGATGAAACTAGCAGCGCTTGTTTTTGTCGGTGAAATTCCACCTGCGACTGATAGTGTTAGTACAATCGCTAAAAATAGTTGCATAAATCTTTTCAACTCATAAACCCCTCTCTACCTTTTAACCAATTATGTTCTAGTCCCTAAACTATTAACTTTTTCTTATTTAGTCAGGGCCAGAAAGAATACTAACATATTTTTCTAGTGAAATACTAATTATTACAAAAATAGGTATAATAATACTGTTAAAATTAGTTACCTTTAGTAAAAAGGGTCTAAAATGTTTTCTGTATAAAACAATTCCTCTTCATGTAAGTTTATAAGGACTTAGCTTTATACTAGAAACCACGGCAGAGATACGTTGTAATTTATATCGCCTTTGTTCAGCACCCAAATCCATTACTTTTTCTGTCTTCATCCAGCGTGTACTGAAAGGGTTGAGATGTTGGAGTCTTTAACTCTTTACATATTCTAAAAGTTAAAACACTTGATTACATTCATGGCTAAACATGGCTAGATTGATTCTCTATCTGGAAAATGAGGCCGAAAATAGGGCGAAATATCTATACAAAGATAGTAAAATGTAATTATCCTATTTTATGTAAATATGTTAATATTTGTTTTGTTGTGCGCGGAAAATAAGTGAAAGGAGAGTATAAGAGCAAATATTAATAATATAGGGAGAGAATTTCAGATGAAAAAAATGTATAAAAAGATACTCGTGTTTATATTTTTTGCTTTTGCAATAACTACTGTTCATGTATTCCAATCAAAAGAAATATCTGCAAGTAGCCTATTTAATTATGATGCTTCCGGATGGTGGAACATAACAGGATACGATCCTAATAAGACTACTGATCGTTTAGTATCTGGTGATTTTAACGGTGATGGAAAAACGGATACTGCTGCGTTTTACGATTATGGGTCGAAGATTACTAAATTGCATGTATGGCTGTCTAATGGTACCTCTTTTACATATCTAGGACCGGATGGTTGGTGGAACCAAAGTGGTTATGACTCTACTATGATTTCTAAGAGAGTTGTTGCTGGCGACTTTACGGGTGACGGAAAAGACGATATCGCTGTATTTTATGATTATGGTACAGAAACTAGAGTTCATGTATGGAAATCAACAGGTACTACTTTTACATACCAAGGTGAAAGTGGATGGTGGAAAAGCGCGGGATATGATGCTAAGAAGATTGCTGGAAGAGTAGTTTCAAATGACTTTAACAATGATGGTAAAGATGATCTAGCTGCGTTTTATGATTACGGAAATGGACAAACCAAACTACATGTGTGGACATCTACTGGAAGTTCTTTCACGTATCAGGGTGAAAATGGATGGTGGAACACCACCGGTTACAATGCCAACATGTTAACTGACCGAGTAGTATCGGGAGACTTTAATAAGGATGGTAAGGACGATATTGCTGCATTCTATAACTACAATGATTCTGAGACCAGAATTCATGTGTGGGCTTCTACAGGAACTTCTTTTAGTTATCAAGGGCCAAACGGTTGGTGGGGCGCTGCAGGATATAATGCAAATAACATCACAGGCAAAGTGGTTGCAGGTGATTTTAATAGTGATGGTAAGACAGATATTGGAGCATTTTATGATTATGGAAATTCTACAACTAAGATTCACATCTGGTTGTCAGAAGGCTCTACATTAAACTATCAAACTGCAAATGGATGGTGGGAAGCAACAGGCTATAATCCTAAGATGATTACGGGAAGAGTTGTAGCTGGTAATTTTGATGGAGATAGCAATTCTGATATCGCTGCCTTTTATGATTATGGAGCTTCTTCAACAAAGGCTCATGTATGGACGTCTGAATATGTTTCAGAAACTTTTATATGGCCAGTAGTTGAGTCTACTAGAATAACCCAATTATTTAAAGGTGATGATCATAAGGGAATAGACATTGGTGCACGTACACAAGGAGTTGAGGGAGACACCATAGTATCTTTTTATAACGGTACAGTCGCAAAAGCAGGTTGGTCAACTAGTTATGGATGGGTAGTATATATTCATCATGTTATTGATGGGAAAAATGTTCAATCTCGTTATGCTCACTTAGTATCTCAGCCTATAGTGAGTACTTATAATACAGTAACAGCAGGTCAACGCTTAGGATATATGGGTAATACTGGAGCTTCTCAAGGTGTTCACCTGCATTTTGAAACTAGAAATTGTGGAGCAGAATGTAAAAGTGACAATAATGAAAGTATACCTTTTGATCCTCTTGCCAATTACTTTCCCCAATACAACATGGCAACCGCTTTTTCAACTCATAGTATAACTCAAGACATGCACGAGCATGACCATGTCATGGAAGAAGAAACTGCATTCTATAGTAATGAAGAAATCAATAAGATGAAAAACTCTGAGAAAAAGCTTTTGGGTATACCGCTAAATTAGTATGATTACTAATCTGTTCAGATCAATGGTTTTAAGGGGAGAATTTTAATGATAAAAATAAAGAAAAACTTAATAGTGTTTATATTATTCACTATTACTTTTACAACATTTTTTACTTTTCAACCAAAAGATGCTTCAGCTAGTAGTCTTTTAAAGTATAACGATGCGGATGGATGGTGGAAAGTCTCCGGGTACGATTCAAACAAAACAACGGATAGGGTCATATCTGGGGATTTCAATGGAGATGGTAAAACCGATTCTGCTGCATTTTACGATTATGGTCTAAAGCAAACGAAGTTACATGTATGGCTATCTAATGGAACGTCATTTACTTATCAAGGACCAGATGGCTGGTGGAACCAAACGGGATATGACGCTAATATGATTTCAAAGAAAGTCATAGCTGGAGACTTTACTGGAGATGGAAAAGATGATATAGCCGCCTTCTATGACTATGGTACAGAAACAAGAGTTCATGTATGGAAATCAACAGGAAGTTCTTTCACGTATCAAGGTGAGAATGGTTGGTGGAAAAATAGCGGATATGATGCAAAGAAAATTACGGGTAGAGTAGTCTCAAATGATTTTAACAACGACGGTAAAACCGATCTAGCTGCGTTTTATGATTATGGAAGTGGACAAACAAGACTTCATGTGTGGCTCTCTACAGGAACGTCATTTACTTATCAGGGTGAAGACGGTTGGTGGAATACGACCGGTTACAATGCCAACATGTTAACTGATCGTGTGGTATCTGGAGATTTTAACAAAGATGGTAAAGCTGATATCGCTGCTTTTTATAATTATAATGATAGTGAAACAAGAATTCATGTTTGGAATTCTACCGGAGCTTCTTTCAGTTATCAGGGTCCTAATGGTTGGTGGAGTACTACTGGTTATAACGCCAATAAAATTACCGGAAGAGTAACCGCTGGTGATTTTAATAATGATGGTATAACAGATATCGCTGCCTTATATGATTATGGAAATTCAGAAACGAGAATTCATATGTGGTTATCCTCCGGAACCTTACTAAGCTATCAAACCGCTAATGGATGGTGGATGAGTTCAGGCTATAATGCAAATATGACTACAGGAAGAGTAATTGCGGGTAACTTTAACGGAGATAATAAGTTTGATATTGCTACTCTTTATGATTATGGTTCTTCTAATACAAGAATCCATGTGTGGACATCAGAGTTTTATGACCCTGAAAACCCACCAACATCTATTCCTGGAGATATGCGCCCAAGTAATAGTTTAGTAACATTTGTTGCAGAATATGAAGGATACAGTGCAACGCCATACAGAGGAGCAGATTATAAAAATTTAACCATTGGATATGGACATGTCATCCAACCTGGTGAGAATTATACGTCTTTAACAAAACAACAAGCTTGGGATCTTCTTAAGCAGGATATTACTAGTTTCTCAACAGGAGTAAATTATAAAACAAAAGGCACTTCGATTTCTCAACAAGAATTTGATTCATTCGTATCTTTTGCTTATAACGTTGGGCTTACTGGATTCTCAAACTCAACGCTCTTAAGTGAACATAAAGCTGGAGCATCCTCGGATGAAATTAAAGTACAATTTTTAAGATGGGTTAAAGTCGGAGAAGATTCATATGGAGGCTTATGGCGAAGAAGAATGGACGAATGGCAAATTTACGATCATAAAGAATACATCAGGGACTATCCTACGCCTCCAGCAGGATACAAATAAAACATAATATTTATGAGAAGCTTTTTAAGTCTATTAAACGGACGATGGGCAGAAAAAAATAGCATGTTAGAGCAAAAAGAATAAAAAAAGAATCGGTTAACATAAGAATGCCTAACTCTTGCTGAGTTGGGCATTTTTTTTTGTATAATTCACGTTAAGGAATTAAATAGAGCGGCTATGAGATTCCTGAGTATCTAAACCGGTTAACTTGGGAAAATCATAAAGTTTACAGGTTACTTATTACTATATGCATAAGACTATTTTCCCAATAACGAAATAGTTTTTCAGATGATACAATCGATATACACCATTTTTATGGTAGTTTATTCATAGATTGGACATTCAAAATGAAAAAGAATGTTTTATTATATATTTACCCGGATTTTAAAGAATTTGAAGTGAGCGTCACCCTATCTGTTTTAAAGAAAAGGTTCGATCTCCATGTGTTTACTCAAGTTACAGGTCAAGTGAAATCTGCTTGTGGATTACTTATACAACCTACTATTAAAATTAAGAATATTCGACCTTGGGAGTATGAGATGTTGATTCTTCCTGGTGGAGATAGCTTAGGACCGTTAAGTCCTTATTTTGTGAAGCTATTAAAGGATTTTAATAGTGAGCAGATACGAATAGCAGCGATAGGTGAAGGTGTTTCGTTATTAAATCGTGCAGGGTTATTAGAAGGACGTACCTATACCACGTCTTCTCCTTCTGCGCCTTATTCTGAGGGGATTTTTGTAAATAAATCGGTAGTAGAAGATAAGAACTTGTTCACCGCAAAAGCTAACGCTTTCTTAAATCTCGGATTATTGATAGGAAAGAGGATGCATTGCATAGAAAACGTTGATGAGTACAACTTCTATAAAGGAATACGGTAAAGAACAAGATACTTCTCATTTAGGAGTGTCTTTTTTAGTTTTTTGTAAAAGTGATATAGCCTTATTTTTTTGATTATGATGACCCATTCACCGCTGTAATGAAATAAAGTATGATTGCTTTGAAGTCACACGGGGGTGTCATCTTGGTTATATACACAAAAAAAACCTATGATAATAAGAAAGGTTACCTGTACATACCGGTTATCTGGAGAGAAGAGTTTAACATTTATAATGGTTTAGAGGTTGGAATCGATTGTTTCCATGATTCTATCCTTGTTATCGATAAGACACTCACAAGAGAATATAAACAGATGATCTCTAATAAAGGATATCTTACCGTCCCTTACGAGTTAAGGCAGAAATTGACTCATGACACTTTTCAGATCATGATTGAACAAAAAGATGAAAAGATCATACTGGCTCCTTAATAAACTATAATTGGGTTCAGGTTAAAAGAGAATTATAGGATAAAGAGAATTAGGAGAGCTTGTTACAAATGTGCAACAAGCTCTGTGATATAGGTGATGTATGTACATCCAAAAAAATTGGGTTATCAGAATAAAACGAAACATAGTATTTTTAGGTCTTGTTACTCAAGGTGTTACCTAAAAACCGCATCCCCTTCAAAGGACCATAATCTATCAAACTTCAAACGGCATGGGTTGTGTGCCATCCACATCCGTAAACTCATATATTCTCGCTAGCCGTTAAAGCCTTACCTGAAAACCTAGTTACTTCAGTATCTGTTGATAGTGTCACAACCGAACGACCCACATACGATGTTGTTTCCGTCGCTTCTTGTTCAAAACCTAAATCTATCACTCTTTCTGTTCTCATCCAGCCTGGGCAAACGGCAACGGTCGAGATGTTAAAGTCTTTTAATTCCTTTGCCATTCCCAGTGTCAGTCTATTGATGGCATGCATGGCGAGATCATAATAGAGATTTCCGGCAATCTCATCCTTGAAAAACGAGGTAATGTTTACGATCAAACCTTTATTTCGATTTCTCATTAAAGGTAACGTTTATCGTGAAGTTAGTAAGTAAGCTTTAGGACCAGCAACCATCATCGCGTCCCAATGCTTTAATGGTCTTTGCCAAAAGTATCTTCCTTCTCCTGAAGGTAGGGAACTTTCGGATCCGCCGAATACACTGTTAACTAAAATATCAATGGCGCCGTGTTCTTCTTCGATCTGCTGGAATAAGTATTTCACATCTTCGCTGTCCGTATGATCACATCGTATAGCGATGCCTCTACCACCACAAGAAGTGACACCTTCTGCCGTTTCCTCAATCGTCTCTGGCTGATTATCAGTCGTAGTACCTTCTACACTTCGTCCTGTCACATAAACTGTGGCTCCAGCACGACCTAGTTCCAAAGCGATGCCTCTACCTGCTCCTCGGGATGCACCTGTAACAACAGCAATCTTTCCTTGTAATGACTTCATAGGTTTCGTACTCCTATTATTTTATAGAGAGTTAAAATTTTCTTTTGAATAGTTCTGGATACTCTAGTACAAAACCATCCTTATCAACGGTAACAGGTGACTCGAAGGTACCACTTCTATAGTGGAAGGTCCTTTTGTTTTCATGACAATTTTTTAGTGTATACATCTGTCTTACCTTCTTTATCGAAAGGTCTTGAGTGGAGATGTAAACCATCTCAAACAGTTTAGGTTCATCTGGTGTCCACTTTAGGCGATTGATCGGTAAGGAATTCGTAAAAGGCGTACAAGAGATATCTACATCCAACGCTCCGTTAAGCATATGTATCTCATCCCCATCATCATTAAACCAACGTCCATCTCCAGCTGTTGAGAGGGATAGTGTCTTACCAAGAGTGTGATTAATGATGTATAAATGCTTGACCACCCAATTTTTATTTAAAAAAATTCTGTAAAGAACTCTTTGCGGAACATCATTCTCCAAAAAAAGAACGGTACTTTCGACTTGGATGGTTTGATTCTGATACGATAACTCGAGATATTCAGACCCTGTTATTTGTTGTTTTTCCCAAAACATTATCTGCTTTGACACATGTAGCGCCTCCAATAATAGATTATAGATTGATTGTGACGAAGTAGTTTTATCGCTTTTTAATGTTATTACTCAAACGTAAGTTCAGTTGGTATTTCTGAAAAGATGAAGTGTGTGACCGTATGAGCGATCGGGTTGATGGAATCAATAAATTCTTCTGCTTTTTGAAAGGTTTCAAATTGCATCTTAAGCATAAAACAAGCATTGCCAGCAACACGATAGCAAAAATCTACATTCGGTAGGTTCTCTATATGCCTTTTGAATGCTTCATAATCTCCGTTCTTGATCGTAGCTTCAACGATACATTGGATAGGTTTTCCCATCTTTTGGTGGTCTACCTCTAACGTATATTTTTTTATGATACCAAAGGACTCCATCTGTCGAACCCTTTCTGTAACAGAGGGGGAAGACAGGTTGATTCTTCTTCCGAGTTCACTCATCGATAAACGACTATTTCTTGTTAATTCTTCTATGATTTTTTTATCTATAGTGTCTATTTTCATATTTAAAGAATTCCTTCCAATATACATTAAATTCATAATAAAACAGATTAAAAAGGATTTCGTATTTAATGGGTTTTATAAATATAGAACGGTATCATTAAGTTTATAAGGAGGAATCAAGAATGGCAAGAATAATAGAATCCACAAAGGGTGTTACCGCGTTCCAAAGACTCTTAGGACACAATGAGGGCATTTTAGAGCGATGGACTGAATTAGGAGATACGTTAGAAAGAGAGGATAGATTATCTTCTCATCTAAAAGAACAAGTGAGAAGAACGTTGGCACAAGAAAACGGGTGTGAGTATTGTAAAGCCAAAGGAAAACCAGATCCTGATACCTTTGATGAGAAGATCTCAGTTGCGGTTGGATTTGCGGAAGTGTTTAACAAACAAAAAGGGAACATATCGGATTCTATATTTGGTGTGCTCTCACAACACTTCACGGATGAAGAGATCAGTGAGCTTATTGCGTATATCTCATTTGCGACCGCATCTCAATATTTTGGTGCGCTCATGAAACTACAAGCAAATTAAACTCCTAAAAAAGAACTCGAGTGGTTTCTCGAGTTCTTTAACTTCTTCATATATCCTAAATTCTAAACTTACCGATTAGATCTTGAAGTTCATCTGCTACAACAGTAAGAGATGATGCAGCACCTTTCACTTCTTCCATCGAGGCAAGTTGTTCTTGTGATGCGGCTGCGATTTCAGTCGTATTATTCGATGTGATACTGGCTGCATGTGCAATTCCGCTCACGGCGTCATGAACATTCTCAAACCCTGAACTTAACTCTTCAGTCGTAGCAGCAATCTCTTGTATCTGAGATGAAACTTGGTCGATAAATCGAGTGATTTCAGCGATCTCTGTGGCTGCCGTCTTGGACATTCCGATACCAGACGTTACATCGGTTTTCACATGACTTATCGTTTCTACCGTGTTCGTCGTATCCATGATAATCTTTTCAACAACCGTTCGGATTTGATTCGCAGACTGATTGGACCTTTCCGCTAAAATTCTTACCTCATCTGCTACAACCGCGAACCCTCTACCGTGTTCTCCTGCTCGAGCAGCCTCGATTGCTGCGTTTAGAGCAAGTAGGTTTGTCTGTTCAGCGATCTCGTTGATCAGTGTGGTGATGGTGTTAATCTGTCCAATCTCTTTTTGAAGACTATCAAAACCCACTCTTGTTATCTCTACAGACTCTTGAATCGTCGTCATCTGATCTACAACATGGTTTACCGATCTTTCTCCACTTTCAGCTCTATCTTTCATTGATACGGCGATATCAGCCACTTTTGAAGAGTTTTCTGTAATGGTTTGAATGGCTGTTAAAGACTCGCTGACAGACTGAAGGCTTGTCGTTGTCATGGACGATTGATCAGACGCACTTATCGCGATCGATTGCATGGAACTAGAGATGAGTTCGGAAGTGACTTTTGTCTCTTCAGCACTCGCAGAGAACTGTTCTGATGAGCTCGCTATCTGTAGTGATGACTCCCTAACCTGACTAAAAAGTGTACGAAGTGTCGACATGAAATGATTAAACGATCGCCCGAGTTCACCAAACTCGTCTTTGTTCTTGATATTGATGATCTTCGTCAGATCTCCTTCACCCTCTGCAATTTCTTTCATCTGTTGATTGATGAGTTTCAGCGGTCTTAATATAGAAATTAAAAGCATAGCAGAAAGAATGATACCTATTATAGACGCTACAGCTGTTACGCTCAAAATCATGATCTCATTCACTTTAGCACTCTGTTGAATATCTTCCTTTAATAGTTCTATGTCTTTATTTAATGAATCCACCATTTCGTTGACTGCAGGATCAAGAACTTCTTTTCTTATTCTACGCTCTTCACCAAAATGAAGGTCTTTCGCTAGTTGTGGATTCTTTTGTAGAGTGTTTACCACTTTTCTGTTCGTTTCTTTATACAACAATAGAGCTTCAGAGATTTCATTTATCTTTTCTGATTCCTTTTTTGATGGGTTGAGTGTATTTAAGTATTGAAAGTTTTTTTCAATTTCTTCAGCTTTTTCACTCATGCCTTCAGCAAATTCCATATCGTTTGTGATCAACAATCCTCTTTCATCGTTTGAAATTCCAGCAAGACGGTACTGCACGTTCTTGATGGTTTTCTGTATCTCCATCATGTTTTTTAACTTGTTACTTTTGTCAGTAAAAGAATTTAAGATGACCGCTGAATAGACACCTACGGTACAGATGAAAAATACGAGCAAACTGATAATGATGGGAAGCTTCCATTTGATTTTCACGGTTCAACATCCTTCTGTTTAAATTGATTCTGCATAGAATATATCGGCAGAGACGATTTAACTTTCACTAGGCTCAGAAGTCAGCAAGAAAGGTTAAGAATTCGAAACTTAGTCCCGCTATGATGAAGTTACATACAAAAAGGTGGGATCAAAGATGAGATTTCAAGAAGTGGTAAAGAAAGCATTTGTAATAGTCGGGTACAGTTCGGTAGGAAAATGGGATGGAGAGTTGGTCTATCCGATACCAAGTTTGTGGAAGCGGGCTCAATCATTTATTGGTCAAGAGGGAGTAGAGAAAATAGTAGGGGTTTGTTTATCACCTAGAAGTAACCAATACTTCTACACCTGTGGGATCGAGATCGATCGTGTAGACTTTCGTAAAGTGAAGGAAGATATGACCCTTCATACGTTTCCAGAGCAGAAATATGTGGTGTTTATTCACAGAGGACAGGCTGAGAATATCCCGGCTACCTACGGAGAAATCTGGAGAGTGTTTGATAGAAAGGGATATTGCATTAAAGAAGGGATGCCTGAGATCGAGATTGTTCGAACTGATCTATTCGGTAAGGAAGAGTGTGATGACTATGAGATGGAGATCTGGATACCTGTTGAGTAAGATGTTCAATTAAGCCCCATCGGTCTTATCGTAACTGTAGAAGAAATTACATGAGATCATGAAGAGGGATGAGCTTCCACTTTAAATAAGAGTATAGTAACAATGTTGATTATATTATTAACATATATGATGTTGTATTTTTTTTATTTAAGATATACAATCACTGCTTCAAATACATATATCAAAACTCACTATAGGAGGTAAGTATGAAAAGCGTGAAAAAACAAAATATCAACATACTAAATTTGATAGAAAATTATCAGGTAGTGGGATTAAGCATTGTAGAAATCGATGGGGGTCACATTAAAAGTACAGATTGTTTTGGAGTACTTGAAAACGGAACAGATAAACGAGTAGAAAGCGACTCAATCTTCAGTGCCTGTTCAATCAGTAAGTTTTTAACTTCTATACTCGTGATGAAATTGACGGAACAAGGTATTCTTGATCTAGATGAAGATGTGAACGAGAAACTTTCATCGTGGCGTGTTCCTTATCATGAGTTGAATGAGAATAAAAAAGTAACTCTGCGAAATTTACTCAGTCACCAATCGGGGATCATTGACCCTGAAGGAAGTTTTACTGAACTCAATTTGATAAAAGGTAATCCCTCTATTGTGGAGTTATTGAGAGGAACCACGTCCTATTGTAAAGATCCTATTGAAATAAAGTATGAACCTGAGACCGACTTTCACTATTCAGACGCAGGTTTTTGTATCATACAGCTTTTAATCGAAGATGTTATGAAAAAACCGTTTGAGGACGTAATGAACGAACTGATTTTCCAACCGTTAAATATGAAAGAAAGTACATACAAACTTCCTATATCAGAAGCAGCAAAAAAGAATTTCTCCTGTGGTCATCACAAAAGTGGAGCTGTCGTGGATGAAAGATATCCCATCTATCCATATCCAGCCGCTTCAGGGTTATGGACAACCCCTTCAGATTTAGCATCTTTGATCATTGAATTGATGAGATCTTTAAGGGGTGAAAGTAAGTTAAACTTATCAAGAAATAAAGCATTAGAAGTGATAACTCCTCAAGGTTGTAAGGAGTGGACGGGGCTAGGTGTTTTCCTAGATAAAAATGAAAAAGGAATAGAAATATCATCACTCGGTTGGGGTGTTGGTTTTCAATGTATGATGGTGGCTTATCCTCAATCCCAAACAGGATTGGTAGTTATGACTAATACAGACCTAGGCGTTCATCAATTAAAAGGTATTATTGGTGAATTATACCGTGCGTATCTATAATAAGTTTGATTGGAGCCATTCACTATCACCGTGAAAAAATATTAAACTTCTATGAATGGACTACTAAAACAAGCCCCATTTCAAGATCATAAAATGGGGCTTGTTTTATTTAGATTTGGGATTGTTATAAAAACTACCAATTACTGCACAAAACCCCGTAATATACGCAATTCGTAATATCAAAACGATGTATTCCATTGGTTCTTTGTATGTTGTTGTTGAAACCCCGTTACCTTCATGGATTGTAGAAGAAATAGGTATGAAGATAACAGCTAAACCGAGACCGAATATAAAGCCATAAAGAAAAAATATATTGATTCTCTTCGTATTCATCAGATTCTCCGTCATTCTTTATCGTTTTTTTTATCCTTGGGAAGTTGAATGGATTGAAGATTTATTAGTAGAATTAATCCCTTTTCATTTTGAGAGTGTGGATTTCACCCTCTAATTTTTCTATCTTGTTTCTTAGTTCCTTACGAGGTCCCGTTATCATTTTTCTAATGATCGCAAGAAACCCTAGAAGTATGATAATCCCGCCACCAACTGTAATTCCTAGTAACAACATTACGTCATACATGACCACACCTCTATCTGTAACTTTTTTCCAATATCATAACACTAAAAATGATCAGTTTTCATCCTTTTTTCTTAATAAGCATTTAATTTTTATCATTTTGAGAATATAATTTGAAACAATCTGACCTTTTTTCCACATTCTGTCGTCTATTATATGAAGAGGCAGGTGAAAGATTTGGAAATTGAAAAACTCTTACATAACACAGAATCTATGAATAAAGATGAACTCTTGATTTGGTTGATGGACGAATACGGAATACAGTTAGTACGACTCGCTTTTATGTATGTAAAGAACGAGCAGCTGGCTGAGGATATCGTTCAGGATGTTTTTGAAAAATGTTATCTCAACCTTGACCGCTTTCAAGGAAGATCTTCGTATAAGACGTGGCTTTATCAGATCACAGTGAACGCATGTAAAGATAAGTTAAGAAGTTGGTCCTATCGAAACATGGTGTTCATTGATTTTTTTAGCTTTCAAGCTGAAGCAAGAGAGCAATCTACTGAGGAGATAATTCTTTCTGTTGAAGAGAATAACCGCTTATCCATTGAAATCCTCTCGCTTCCACTTAAGTTACGAGAAGTACTCATTTTTTATTATTATGAACGATACAAAATGGAAGATATCGCAAACTTGATAGGTATTAGTCTCAACACTGTTAAATCTAGGTTGCGGCGAGGACGAGAGGTCTTAAGAAACAAGTTAGATAGAGGTGATTTTTTTGGAAGATAAACTAAAGCATCTGGACGAAAAAATGAACAGCTCCATACTTAAGAATCTCGACTTTAGTGAAAAACGAAAAAAAGCAGTGTTAAGGAATATAAAAAATGTTGAACTTGAAATGTCAGCGAAGAGAGGGATTCTTAAACCCATTTTAAGCACCGTATTTACAGGTGTATTATGTCTTGGAATAGTATTCTTTACGCTTGACCAAGTAAAAGCTCCAACAGAGAAGCAAGAAGCACATATTGAACAAAAAGAGAACGAAACCGAGAATTTACCTGCAGCAAAAGAAGAGTACTATGAGGACATGACGAAAGAAGAAATTTTAACAAAGATGCTTAATACGATCGATCACTTTGAAACGGCAAAAGGTTCATTTGAAGAGTATACCCAAAACACAAAAAGAACAGTAGAGTATGAACTTGATATGGGGAAAGAAAAAGGTGGATGGGGAAAAGGTACAAGTATCTATAAGAATGAAGTAAAGTCACGAATTGATTTTTATGATAAGGACAACGTATGGATTATAGATGATAAGACCCAATCCCTAAGAGAAGCGGGATTTTCACATCCTTCTAGATGTTGTACGCTCACGCTTGAGGAAGCTTTTACTAAAGATCCCTCTGGAACTAATATGACCATGACGCGGGATCGTCCTCCAATCGGACTTGCACAGAACTCATTGTTTCCATATGAAATCGCCTCGAACTATACAAGGGACTTGGAAAAATGGGAAATTGAAAAACAGAACGAGGAACTAGTCGGGCATAACACACTTGTTCTGTCAGGAGAACTGGATTCATATGCCAGTGACAAAACGAAATCTGCAACATTTAGGTTCTGGGTAGATAAAGATACAGGCATACTCCTAAAATATGAAACCTACAATTCTAGCGGTGAGGTTGTTCACTATATACATCCTAAGAAGTTAGTGATCAATCAAAAGGTTGATCCAAAGGAGCATAAACCCGATCTTAGTAAATACAAAAGAAGATAAAATTCGTCCTCTTGATTGCTGGGATGTTTTGATAAAAGGTTCAGATTTTTGTCTGAACCTTTATAATAACTTTTCGATTAGATTGTTTACTAGAAAAGGTATGAATTCATAGACTATTTCTTGCTCTGCGTCCCAGTGCATTAGAGTATCCAAAACATTCTCTGAACAACTTTCTACCCACATAGTGTTGAAAATTTTTATATTTATATCTGTGATATTCATTCCAATAGCTGGGCATCCTGTCATAACTTCTGCTAAATGCTACACGATTCTCCATACAAAACCTCTTAATTCGTTCTGTATCCTGTGTTCTTAAATGATTATAAGTCATCTCTATTATTTCTAAGACGTACTCATCACAGAGTTTTACAATGTAAGGAATAACCCAATCCTCATAGTTGCTCTGAAGCAAGGAAAGCAGATGATTCTCTCGGACATATCCATCGAAACTTCTGGAATAAATGCAGTGTAAAACCATTCGTTGACGATCATTAAGATGTTCAATGTACGTCTCTGAGGTATCTAAAAGATACAAACGATATGGAAATTGAATGACGTTGGTATCTTGTATATATTGGACACTGTCAGGAGATATGTTATTAAGAAAGACTTCACTACTTTTTTGATCAGTTAGTAACCCTACTACTATATTAACATCATCTCTTACGTCAACGGGAAAGCCTTCTTGAAACATGTGCTCACTCCTTGCATAAAAAATATTCGTTTAATAGATTACTTAATCCCACCAAACAGCGTAAACTTTGTAACCCGATAACAAACCTGGGGCTTGCGGTGGCACACCAAACGCGTAACCCTCATCTATTTCAGTGGGTTCTAGGTCTTTCAACCATATTCTTAATAACGATTCTTCTACGGCTGTTAATACATAAATCCGTTCCATGATTTCGACAAAGACATCTTGTACAGAACTTTGATCCCTAATGTTTCGTAGTAAATCATAAAACGTTTTAAGTCCAGGATGTCTTATTAAATTACATCCAATTGAACTTTCATCTTTGTTTCCTTCAAAGAAGTCTTCCAGCGTAACAATGGGAGCAGTCTTAGCATTTGGATACCCTTGTGCATAGATTTTCTCTTCTAGAAATTTTCTCAAGAAGCTCTACCTCCTCATACATGTTTAATGGTGTTTATAGCAAAACTATTGTCTCTTTATATAGATATAATGAGAAATACTCCATAGCTAGTTATAAGCAAGTAGATCATCGTTAGTATTAAACGTGTAAGATCAGATCCTAACTTTATGTAGTATTTATATGTAAAATAAGTCACGATGACTGAAAGAAAAGGACTATAAGCAAAGACAGAGGCATAAAGAAAAGCTCCATATTCCATGGAGGATGGATATAGGAATGAAGAGATCCATCCAAAGAACATCCACCAACTGATCAAGGATGAGATGATAAGTATGAAATGTTTCATTAACACCCTTTACTGTGAAGGAACCAGACTTTTGAAATAATCTTCTTTTGTTATAGAGTAATACATACTCGTTACTTCTCTGCCGTCTAAACGATTGAGAATGGTTTTCTTGTTAAATCGATAAGTGAACCCGCACTTCTCGTTCACTCTTCTTGAATTGTGGTTGTAGTCATAATGGCCGCACCATATAAGATCGAGGTCCAACTCTTCAAAGCCGTGTTTCAACAAGCTTTTTACCGCTTCCGGAACCAAGCCTTTTCCCCAATAGTCAGGGCTTAATACATAACCGATCTCTTTTTGTTTTAAATATGTAAGGTTCTCATCCGGTGCTCTCTCATGCAGACCGATTCCACCGATCACTTTATCGGTATCTTTTAAAACGATCGCATACGAATCGTTACTTTCAATAAACATTTGAATGATCTCTTTGCTTTCTTCTTCATTAGTATGAGGCTTCCATCCAGCGTTAGTGCCAACACGTTCACTTTTGGCATATTCGAATAAATCTCCACTGTCCGTGATGCGCCACTCACGAAGCAACAATCTTTTCGTCGAAATATGCTCCATGTCGTTATCCCCTTTTTTATATTTTTACAAGTATAAGACAATAAAAGGGAAAAAGGAATAACTATCTTGTCTGCCCAGTTTTTTTGTTTTTTCTGTTACTATCAATGATATTTTATATCACAAAACATCATACAAATATGTTGTTATCATATATGTTGTTATAAACATATGTGTGAATCTAAAACGTACAAGCATAAAATTTCTATAAATTTCCTTACGTGCTTATAATCTGAGTTAGAGAGAAAGGGGGAAATTTTATGCATAACTATATTTGTGAGACGTGTGGGGTTCAATATGAGAGTTCTCAACATGAACCCACTTCATGTTCTATCTGTCGAGAAGAAAGGCAATATGTGAGTTCAAAAGGGCAATTCTGGACCACTTTAGAAGATATGGTTGCGAGTGGTACTTATAAAACGGAAGTGAGTGTCGAAGAGGAAAATCTCTATCGTGTTCAGACGAGTCCGAGTTTTGGAATCGGCCAAACCGCGTACCTTGTTAAGGGTCATGGGTATAACGTGTTATGGGATTGTGTGAGTTACATAGATGAAGATACGAAAGAAGCCATTCAGCAACTTGGGGGTATCGATGCGATTGCATTATCCCACCCTCATTACTATTCGACTCAGGTGGAATGGGCAGAAACTTTTGATGCTGCTCTCTACATACATGAAGATGATAAGAAATGGGTAACGAGATCGAGTGAAAGAATCGTTTTTTGGTCGGGTGACACGCTCGAACTCAGTGAAGGAATCATCCTTCAGCGGATCGGTGGTCATTTTGAGGGAGGTACCATCCTAGAATGGAAGGACGGAAACCACCAACAAGGTGTCCTTCTTTGTGGTGATATTGTTCGAATCGTAGCGGACCGGGATTGGGTCAGTTTCATGTACAGTTATCCTAACTTTATCCCGCTACCGAGTGATACGGTAAAGAGGATCGCTTATCGCATGGAAGAGCTCACTTTTACGCGCATCTACGATGCGTTTAATCGTGTGATCAAAGAAGATGCTGGAGAAACGGTTCAACGTTCAGCGAAGAGATACGTTGATGCACTAAACGGAGTATTATTTCATACGTAAGAAACTGTTGAAGGTTATAAAAAGGACAAGGATGAATAAATCCTTGTCCTTTTTTCTATTGGGAGTAATTTGACTAGTTATTGTATGGGTTTCATGATCCTTCTTCTTTTATCGAAGGTGACAAGTTCTTTACATCCTAATTTCTTTAAGGTGTTTACGTTATCTGAAACGTGCTTCCCTAGATCATCTGGAAAATGAGCATCAGAGGATAAAGTAAATAGAACGCCTTTATTAACAAGGACTGATAAAAAAGATGGACTTGGACACATCTCTTTCACCGGATAGCGATAGAAGAGACCTGCATTGATCTCGGTTGCTGTGACTGTTTCAACTAAAGCATCTGCGATTTGATGATAGAAAGGGACTAGCTTTTCTTCATCCGGCCGATGATTGAAAACCTTTAGATTATCAAGATGCGCTACAAAATCAAAAAGGTTACTCTTAATCGCCATCTCGACTACTCCAAAGAACTCTTCATACGTTTTGAGTAGGTCTAAACTCTTGAATCGGTCTTGTGTTTCCGGGTTATCAAAACCCCATCCGTTCAAGAAATGGACCGAACCGATGACATAATCCCACTCTACAAGAGATAAAAGTTCTCCGAGCTCTTCCTCACATCCAGGGAAATAATCACTTTCTATACCCAATCGGAGGATAACCCCTTTTTCTTCCCAGCGTTTCTTTGCCTGATTAATAGCAGTAACAAACTCGTATATGGATTCTGTCATCACCTGGTTAAGCCACTTTTGTTGAAGAGGTCCGATCTCCGGAGAAGTAACATCCATATATTTTTCGTAGTAAGACCGGGTTTCATGGAACCGGTAAAGATGGTCGACGATACCCACCTCTTTGATTCCCTTATTAAGAGCTTCTTCAAGATAGAGATCGAGCCACTCTGCTGAATAACATCCTTTGTTTAACCTGTTATTGATTCTGGCTTCCGCTTTTTTTAACCACTCCATTGTATGTGGTTTTTCTTTTATTGGATGAAAGTGATCTAATGCTAGGTTAGTACGGTCTAGCCATCGAAAAGAATACGGCCCTTCTTCTAGGTGTAAATGATAATCAACTTTCAATGGATACTGCCTCCTCTGCTACAATCCAATCTATCCCTGTCTCTTCAATACACTGATGCCAGCCCTCAATAGAGGAAACATCCGTGATTATATGATGAAACTGCTCAAGGGGTGCAATCACAGAAAAGGAGTGGGTGTCAAACTTTGAATGATCAGCTAGCAAATAACTGCTTTGGGCAATCTCAATCATCTTCCTAGAAATTAGAGCTTCCTCGTTATCATAATCCGTTACAACATCCATAGAAACTCCACCACATGAAAGATAAGCCTTATCGACTCTATATTGTTCTAGAAAAGCAATAGCCATAGAACCTGAAACCGATTGTTGAGCAGCGTTCAAGGTTCCACCGATTAAGATCACACTACCTTCAAACCTTTTAGTAAAAAGAGAGTTGTTCAAGACGTGAGCGGCTGCCATCGAATTGGTTAATACGGTAAGTTGTTTCACACCGTTGATGGCTTTTGCAAGTTCAAGCGTAGTAGTTCCACCGTCAAGGACGATGGTTTCGCCATCTTTAATAGTGGAGGCTGCTTTTTGACCGATCTTCCTTTTTTCATGAGCGCTTGTGCTCTGTCTTTTTGTAAAAGGTGGTTCATAATGCATGCTAGCAGATTTAACCGCTCCTCCATGCACACGTTTTAAGATACCTTGTTGTTCTAATTCATCTAAGTCTCTTCTGATCGTCTCGGGTGTTACTCCAAACTGATCCGCTAATTGAGTAACAAAAACTTTTCCGTTTGTCTCGAGTTGATTTAAGATTTCAAACCGTCTTTTCTCTGAAACGATGTTCATGTTAGTGGAATCACATCCTCTTTTGAGAGATAAAGGGTTTTAACATCACCGCTCTTCGTATACTCTTGACTTCTATGCAGATGTTCAGCCGAAAAATGTTGGGTGCCCGTTCTTAACTGATACCGAACAACATTACCTAGTAACGATACTTTCTGTACTTCACCTGTAACCTTAATGGCGTCACCGTGAATGTTCGTTTCGGTAAATGCTTCAGGGCGAATACCAAATAGATTTCCCTGGAATCCAGCATCAAAACCTATAATCTGTTGAAGCTCGTCAGCATGCAACACGTTATAATGACCCATAAATCTTGCAACAAACTCACTGTTTGGACGCGTATATATCTCGACAGGAGAGCCACTCTGCGCGATCTCTCCATTATTCATCAAAAATATACGATCAGAAATCGCCATTGCTTCTTCTTGATCATGAGTGACGAAAACCATTGTGATCCCTAGTTTTTGTTGGATGTCTCTAATTTGATTTTGAAGTCTAGCACGAATCTGTGCATCTAAAGCACTCAAAGGTTCATCTAATAGAAGAACTTTTGGTTCTACCACAAGGGCTCTAGCCAACGCTGCCCGTTGTTGCTGTCCCCCCGATAGCTCACGTGGATAGGAACGTTCCTTTCCATTTAAGCCAACAAGGTCTATCATACTTTTCACTTTCTTTTCAATCTCAACTTTGTTCAACTTTTTCATTTTTAAACCAAAAGCAATATTATCTTCTACTGTTAAGTTAGGAAAAAGAGCGTATGATTGGAAGACCATACCTACTTCTCGGTCCTTTGGATTCATCGATATGACCTCTTTGTCATCAATCACAATTGATCCATTGTCTGGATCGACTAACCCTGCAATTGAGCGGAGGAGGGTTGACTTCCCACATCCACTCGGGCCGAGGAGGGTGACGAGTTCACCTTCTTCAATGGATAAAGAGAGTTCATTTAATACTTTTACTTCACCAAAGGCTAAAGAAAGGTTGTTGATTGTTAAAAAACTCATACGATCGGCTCCTTTTTCTTTAATTTCAAGGTTCCTCTACGACTAAACCTAACCATGATCCAGCTCAATACGAGAAGCAATAAGAAATATGAGACGACGATAGCACTCGATAGGTGTCCAGATTCTCTCAAGCGTCGGTACAAATAGATCTGAATCGTTTCAAAACTTCCTCCTACTAAGATATTGGCAAGTACAAACTCACCGAACAATACAGAAAATGATAAGAGTGAACTTACCATAATACCAGGTGTTATGTTCGGTACAATCACTTTCCAAAAAGCTGTACTTCGAGAAGCGCCTAACAATTCAGCTGCTTCTACAAGTGTTTTTGCGTTTACTGTTCTTAAACTATTTCTAACACCTTGATACATAAAGGGAAGGATAAGAACAAAATAAGATCCTGCAAGAACAATGACCATCGGTAGGCCACTCTTTGAATAAATACTTAATAACCCAACTGCGGCTACTACTCCTGGCATAGCATAAGGAAAAAGAACGATGGTCTGTAACCATTTTTCATATTTGGGAGCATAAACCGTAATGGCGAATATAGCAGGAACCATAATTAAAATAGAAACGATCATCGTTCCTCCAGTAAGTTGGATCGTCCGCCATAGTGCGTCTATAAAACGTGGATCGTTATATAAGTCTACAAACCATTTTAGTGTCAGTCCTTCTGGAAGAATCGTCTCGTTCCAAGTTGTCGACAAAGAATAAAGAAAAGTAGCTAATAATGGAATAAATAAATACAAAAACGTAATCGTTACAATGATTTTATGGGTACGCATGTTTTCCTTCACGCTAGATCCCTCCTTACAAGGCGCATCAACCATTCATTGATCAGAAGTGCGATAATCATCGAAACTCCTAAGAATACGGCTAGCGCACTACCTAATTCAGGTTGTGCGAAAATATCACCTGATATCAAAGCTCCGATCCTTATCGGAAGGAGGTTAAAATTACTCCCTACAAGAGCATAAGCAGTCGCATAAGCTCCCATCGCGTTTGCAAAAAGGATACTAAAGGTTCCGGCGATTCCTGGTAAGATGAACGGAATGCCGATCTTCAACCAAAACTGCATACGAGAAGCTCCTAATAAGGTTGCTGCTTCTTTCCACCTTTTTTCAATACCAAGATAGATCGGGTATAAGAGCATGATAGCTAGCGGAATCTGAAAATAGATATAGATAATGACTAGTCCAAACCAAGAATATAGATTAAATCCTTGAAGAAATCCGATGCTTAGCTCGTTAAACAATATCGTAAATAATCCGCTTGTCCCTAGTAGAACAATGTAAGCAAAGGCCAAAGGGACCCCAGCGAAATTTGAAGTCATATTCGCCAGTAACAACAAACGTTCTTGAACTTTTGGTGAGAACTTTGTAAACGAATACGCAACGAATACGGCTACTAGTATACCGATCAAACTGGCAGTGAATGAGATCAATACCGAATTTCCTATTGCCTGTAGATAAAATTTATTTGTAAAAACTTCAGTGTAGTTGAATAGAGAAAAACCGGCCTCACCATTTTTTTTAAAGCTTGAGATGATCATCGCAATGAACGGAAGAAATAAGAAACCAATAATCAAAACAAAAAAGGGTGTTGCGGATAACCATAGAAATCCATTTATTTTTTTCTTCATCTGTTATAACCACCTTACGTTACTGATTCAATAAACCAGGAAGTTCAACCTTTATCATCTCTTTAGAAGGAGATATCCCTAACAAGTGACAAGCCAATGGTGCCAAGTTCAACTGTCTGACCACCTGATCATAATCATCAGGTCGTACTTTGTCGGAGATCACGAGAAGAGGAACATCCCTAACATCATTCAATGTTCCACCGTGGTCACCGTCATCGTTCATGCCATGATCGGCCGTAATAATAATCTGATAACCGTTTTCTATCCACTGAGGTAAGATATTAGCTAGTATAATATCCGCACGAATGGCTGAACCTCTGTACTCTTTAGAGTCTGCTGTATATTTATGTCCCGTATCGTCAATGTTCATAGAGTGAACATATAAAAAATCAGGTTGATACGTTTCCATTAGATAATGTGCGTCTGCAAATAAATGAGAGTCAGGATAATGATCTTCTGAATAAAAAATACCATGTTGAATGGTTCTGTTCTCGTCATTTTGGAAGCGATCGGTTAACTGTACAAAGGGTGCTTTATTGTATAATTCGCTTACCCAATAGTAGGACGCTGTTGCGTTTGTTAAACCGTTCTTTTTAGTTAAATGAAACAGACTTTCTTCTTTTGATAAACGAACTGTCTGGTTTGTTAATATGCCATTTTTATGAGGTAGAGTACCAGTAAGCAAGACCTCATAAAGAGGTCTTGACATACTTGGTACTTCAGATTTAACCAGATAACGAGCAGCTTTTTTTTGTTCGACTAGGTGGCCTAAATAACCCATCTGTTCAACGGCTGTTTTGTATTGAAGGCCATCTAACATGATAAACGCTAGTTTATTTGACATTGATGAGAACCTTCTCTTGCCACATCTGTGGCAGTGATTTCATCGTTTCATCCCATTTTTTCATATCTTTAACGGGCTTTGCATTTTTGTACATATCTTCTGGCAACAGTTTACTTTTCGCATCTGCTGGGATTTCTACATTTTCTCGTATCGGTCGTGCATATCCACGTGCAAGGTTTGCTTGTCCTTCGTCAGAGAGAATAAATTCTCTTGTTAACTTAGCTGCATTAGGATGTTTTGCGTCCTTATTAATGATGGTTGTATAACCACTAACAACGGAAACATCTTGAGGAATCGTAACTTCAAAACGGTTTTTATCAATTTGATCACGATAACCAAGGGAATTGAAATCCCATAAGATCGCGACGTCTACTTCTCCTTTTTCTAAGTTCGCAACCGTAACATCAGAAACAGAAAGTCGGTTATCTTTCGCAAGTTTAGAGAAATACTTAATTCCTGGCTCAATATCGCTTTCGTCTCCTCCATTGGCCATTGCTGCAGCAAGAACTGCAAATTGTGCTTGGTTTGCTTTCATAACGTCTCCAACAGCTACTTTATAATTACCTTTTTCTAAATCTGCCCATGACTTTGGAGGATTCTTTACACGGTCTTTGTCCGTAATAAACGAGATAGTACCTTGGTAACTTGCAGCCCAATGACCTTCTTCATCTTTTGCCCATTTTGGGATATCGTCCCATGTTTTTGTTTTATAGGGTTGAGTCAGTTCTTTTTCTTTTGCAAGAGGTCCAAATGATAATCCTACATCCCCAATATCGGGTCCCCCTGGTCCAGCTGATTCAAATTTTGCTAACTCTTCAGCACTAGACATGTCAGTGTCCTTATGATTTATACCGTATTTTGTTTTGATGTCTTTCCATGTTTCAATCCAGTTCGCCCAAGAATCAGGCATACCTACACTGTCAACTTGGCCTTCTTCTTTCGCCTTTTTTGTGATCTGCTCTAAACTTAAATTTTGATTTTCTTGAGTCTTGTCTTGATTATCATTACTCTGACCGCAGCCTGCTAAGAGTGAGATGGACAGCAAACCCGCGATGGATGTTTTTGCAAAGTTGTTCAGTTTCATTTTGAAACCCTCCGTGTTGTTTTTATGTTTGAATGATGTTGCTTTTGACAATTTGATTCTACAAAACAAAAGTGAAAACAAAATTAATGAGAAGTAAGGATTTTGTAAATTTGTATATCAGAATTGTAAATATAAAGGATAGTATGTATTACAACTTGAAGAAATATGTTGTGATGGATTATTTTCTCGACAGTAGAGTGTATAGGTTGAGGTTTCGAGGATGTTAAAATGGCGTGTCAAAGTGTTCTACAATAGTGGAGAGTTTGGAAGTACTTACAAGATTAAATACAATCTATACTTAAGTGGTTTTTCCATGTTTGAATTCCATTAGTTTTAAGGTGTAGTTCTTTAGATAATGTCCTTAAATATCAATTGTTCTTTTATGCTGAAGAAATTTATCTTGTGTAAAGGTCTTTTCAAATAGTATCCCTGTCAGATAACAGAATAGCAGACCAAAAGTAATATGAAGAAGGGTGAACTTCGCTCCAAATGATGTGAACTCATAGATAAGGACGGGTAATTTCACAGTGCACCAGGCACCTAAGAAAAACACGATATTCCGAACACCTGCTCCTTTCTTAAGTAGAAGTATGGCAATCGGAAAGGCGAAATAAAGAGGACCAGCCGCAAGTAAGAATGTCTCACTCAAGGAGGAATTTCTTTCTGTGAAGTTGAATCTCTGTAGACGTAGGAAGAGGTGAGGAGATTGTGAGTATAGGAAAAGATGTTATCTATAACAAGGCTTTTCTAGAAAGAGGTATGAATCATGTTGTTTTATGGGATATTCAAAGAATAACTCATGAACAGATCATCAAGATTAAATTTCTTTCTAATCAGTCAAAAAACAGACAGGGAATATGGCTGAAAACGGATAAAGGAATGAGTATACCTTCACTCGGAAGTGAGATCTATAAGAGTGTAAATCTATGGGAAGATACAGCTCCTAAGGAAATACAGATTCAATGTTATACAGATGATGGAAACTTACATATCTACAACATATGGGATGAAGGCGATGGAAAAGAATCTCAAAGCTATTCTTCAGGGATGTTAATCCAAGAAGAAAATGGTGTTTTAGTTTATCAATGCAACGATTATGGATTTGAGACAAACTTTAGCTCTTTAGTATTTTCGCTCGAAAAGCTTTGAAATATGTTCTTATATCATTGAGAGAAAAATGTTTAAATACTATAAACGTTATTCCAAATATATACTTTAAGATTCAGAAATCTGTCATTTATAGAGGGAGAGACGAACAAATGAAAGTGCATCAAGCTTTTGACATCATAGAGAACCATGCAGATGAAGGGGATTTTATAGGAGAAATTGAAGAAGAGATGATCGTTGCAGCTGAAACTGATTTGAAAGTGATTTTTCCTAAGAGCTATAGATTCTTCTTGAAACGATATGGAGCAGGAGATATCTTTGGCGAAGAGATTTTTGGGCTTGGGCTTGAAGAGAGCGGAATACCTAGTATGCCTTGGATCACCAAAAAGTTAAGAGAAGAGGAAGGGTTACCGAACTCTTTAATCTGTGTTTATTCTACAGGATATGATAATGAATATTATTGTTTAGATTGTTCAAACGTTAAGGATTCAGAAGGTGATGGAGCGCAAGTAGTCTTATATGTTAGTGGGCTAGCAATGGATGAACAGAGTTTTGAAGTTGTAGCGAAAGATTTTGGAGAGTTCTTATGGAATACATTGCAAGAGTCTATGTAATGTTTTCACCGTATCGAAGAGAATTCAAAAGTAAAAAGGTTAGCGTGGTTCTTGATTCTCGCTTACTTTTAAATGAGTAAAACAAATACTATAATAGAGTTAGAACTTGCATAAACTATAAAAAAGTAGGTGCAATTTATTTCATTATAAAGGTGTAACGCACCTAAAAAAGACCAGACTCTTAAGTCTGGTCTTTTAACATCTTTTAATCTATGGATATTTTCCCCTACAATTAATCGCTTAATTAAAAGCTTTATTAACGTGTTAGAGCATTATAGATATTCGCTTCGCCAGATCCATAAAGAGGATCTTGTCCGTTCTTACCAAGGTCTACAGCGGTCTGTTTGAGTGCAGCTTGTACTTGAGCAGGAGAGTACTCAGGGTGCTCTGCTTTAATGACTGCCGCAATCCCCGCTACTTTTGGTGCTGCCATACTCGTGCCGTGTAACAACGCGTATCCCTTTAAGTTACTCGTTGGATTCGGTGCAAGATAAGTCGGCCATGTGGATAACGTACGGTACAGAAAATCACGTTTGTTCAAATAGTTTCCTTTAGGGTCCTGACGATACAAGCTATCATAAAGAGGGCCGTTGTCCCCACCAGGTCCTGCAACATCTATTGAACTACCATAGTTCGAATAGAACGCGATTGAGTCTGTCGACCATTTATTCGAAGAAGATACGGTTACAACACCTGGGATCTGTGCTGGAACGACACGTGAAGGTCCTTTAATATCTAGTCCGTACGTTTCTTTCCAATACGCTTGCATATCATGAAGACTGTTTAGGTTACGCGAATCGTTTCCTGCAGATACGACAACAGTAACTCCTTTTTGTGTAGCATATTGAACCGCACGTTGGTACGCGACCATCGAAGCGGAATCTCCTTTTTCTCCTAAGTTATGCGCCATCCAGCGCCAGCCACCGATACTCATGTTGATGACTTCTACTCCATCGTTCGCAGCAGCGACGATCGCATCTGTGATCCACGATTGTTGAGCTCCACCCGTTGCTCCGAATACTCGGTAAGCTCGTACTTTAAGTTCAGGACCGACTCCGAGAACTTTACCGTTTGCGGCAATTGAACCTGCCACATGTGTTCCGTGACCGTTCTTATCCCATGCATCTGTCGTGCCTGGAACGAACGTTTTACTGCCAGCGAGGTCAGCGTTCGCTTTTAAGTCTGGGTGATTAAAATCTAGTCCCGTATCGATCACACCGACGACTGTATCGTGGTTCCCAGGGTTAAGATCATGAGACTTAAAATTGTTTGTGATCCTTTTCACATCCCATTGGTAATCATAATAGTTTTGGTTTGGGTTGTTCCAGTCCGGTTGAGGGATAGAAGTGATAGGGAGGCCGTCTGCCGGGTTCACATCATCTTCTAAATAAACGGACAGCTCCTTATCGGCTGCTGATAGATTCGTATCTTTCTTTATATCTGTTAAGAAATCAGGGTCAGAAGACGTTACCTCTACTACACCGATCTCTTCAATCACACGTTCGATCGAGCCACCTGCAAGTTTTACTTTCGCTTCAACATCTGAGGGGACTTTGCCTTTATAAGCTAAAAGATAATAAGAATGGTTTTCTTCTGCTTTAGCAGGAGAACCAACACCTGCTAAGAGTGAGAGAGATAAAGCTGAACACATCGAGAGTACTGTCAACTTCTTCATAAACATTTCTCCTTTATATGTATGGTTGGTAGATGAAATCTACCATTACTTGCTAGATAAAAATAACATAAACGTTTATGAGAATCTTGTCGCTTTCTGTGAGTGGTATATATATATTGTTCGACATAAGCGTAACGTTAAAATATTTTAAAGTGGCTTTTATTTTCTATAAATTTTCCTTCATCTCCGTCGATATAAAATCGCATGCACATTATAGTGGAAGAGGGAAAGATTATGAGTTCTATAGAGCAACTCAAGTTAAGTGATATCAAGAAGAAGAACATCTTGTTGTTTGTTACATTTACGATTTCTATCCTTGCGGCGGCGGGGAAAACCATCGTTTACGCAGATTATAGTCGTACTGTCTTTTATGGATCAGAGATTCTTGCATTTTCGGCATTATTTTTATCCATTACATTTATCTTTAAACGCTATCATCTGTTTCCTGTGTTGAGCATTTTTTTGATCTATGGGTTCAGTATGTCTTCGATCTTTATATTAGGAGCTACGAAAGAGATCGTTCCAGTATTATTCGTCTTATTACTGATCTCTGCTATGCATTTTAATCTCATCGTTTTCTTGATCGGGTTCACGCTGGGATTGACTTCACTTTTCATTACAAGAGCACTAACAGATCTAACAAAGGAAGATCAACAGTTCATGACTGCATCTATGATCGCGTTTGTCTTGATGAGCATTATCCTTTTTGTCATCATCCATCTAGTCAAACGTCAATATGAGCAGTTAGAAAGCTTCATGCTAGTGACGGAAGAGCACGCTAAGAAACAAGAAGAACAAAAAGACTTCTTGGAAACGAGGGTGAAGGGGATCATCGGTAACCTAGTGAGAGTAAACCAACAGGTTCAGAATAGCCTTGCTTCACAAGAAGAGATGACGGTTGCGATCAATGAGGTATCGGCGGGTAGTCTTTCTCAATCCGAACAGATCGGTGATATATCAGGAAACGCTCAGCACACCCTTGAAGCGATGGAACAGTTATACACGGTCTCTTCAGAGTTGAAGGAAGAGTCATTGAACGCTTCAGTCGTAGTGGATGAAGGGTATCAGAAAATGAATCACATGAACCAAGAGTTACAGAGTCTGAACGACATCATCATTCAGATGAACGAAACGTTCAAAGAACTCACACACACGATTCAAGAGACGAACAGCTTTACGGGTACGATCAAAGAGATCACGGATCAAACGAACCTACTTGCTCTTAACGCTTCGATTGAAGCAGCTAGAGCGGGAGAGGCAGGAAGAGGATTTGCGGTCGTCGCAGACGAAATCCGTAAACTCGCAGAGATGAGCAGTAAGACAACGGATAAGATTAACCATAACTTAGAACGATTGAATCGGAACAACACGAAAGCGCTTGAAGGTATGGATATGAGCGTATCGTTCCTTACACAAGGACAACGTTCTTCCTTAGAAGTTACGGAAGCTTTCACAGATACAAGAGTTGTTTTTCAAAAGATGAACCATCATGTTCATACGCTTATTAACGTTGCGGAGGGTGTAAGAAATCAAACGATCGGTGTAGAAGGGTCGACGAGTGAACTTGCGGCGGTAATCGAACAGTCAACTGCTACTCTAGAAGAGATGGCTGCTACGGTGGAAACACTAACAACTGATAACCGGTCGATCGCACAACTGATGGAAGAAACGACAAGACAATCGGAAGACATCATTGAATAATGATAAAAGCTTGTAGACCTAAATAGGTCCACAAGCTTTTTTTATTTTCTCTCTTTCTTCTTTCTCTTTAGTCTAATCATTCTCTCATAAGACGTGTAAAGGGATGCTTCTCGCTAACCGCTTTTAAGCAAAATTTGTGAACTTTTATAAAGCCAAAATTTACACAAACTTCTTGTCCCTTGACACCTCTTTACGTGCCATGATTTTCTCTTTCTCATCAAAGAAGGGAGAGATCGAAATGAAATTGAGAATCCATGAAGTGAAACTAGAAGATTATCAGCATCTAAATGATGAGATCTTACTTCAAAGAAGCAAAGAGATTGCTCGAAAGCTCACTAAACTTCTAGGGTTGATGTGGGAGTTAGAGGGATCAGAAAGAGAGAAGATAGAAACAGAGATGGATAGACTCGATATAGAAGACATGAAGATTCATGCGGTGCTTAGCGCCAGAGAGAACCGTCCTGATAACGAACATCGTTATTAATGATAGATGCAGCAAGGATTCTTGTGGGTCCTTGCTGTATTAAAAGGTATTTCAAGAGAAGGAGTTTTTGAGTAAGATATGTAATTACACAATAATATTCCGATATATAGCTTAGATAAATAGTGGTGGAGGTGTTTATTTTAAGTGGAACATACAGACATGTTACGAAAAGTAGATAGATTAGGAAGAATCGGGATTTCTGTTAAGCTTAGAAGAGAAATGAACATTGAGATGTATGATGATATAGAGATATTCCTAGAAGATGACTTTGTTATACTAAAGAAATTTCATGCTATTAGACCATGTTTGATCACAGGACAAGTAAGAGAAGGAAATCTGGAGTTTGCCAATGGCAAGATTGTTTTAAGTCCCGAAGGGGTTAGAGTGCTCTTGAAAGAACTGAAAAAATGCACATCAAATAAAAATAACATTGTTTTATAATTCAATATTAAAATCAGGGTTAATAATGAAATATACTATGTGTTATATTCTTGTGTATTCTTCTTCACTTGCTGGTAGCATGCGATTAAAGACGTTAAAGTCTATCTATTGATAGATATGTTCTCATGAAGATGATGATAAATGCGAGAGTTTTAGTGAATTGTATAGGATATTATTCTTATTTGATAGCTTTTTGAGGCAACCTTGATCTGTTCCCTCAAGGATGCCTCATTTGTGTCTTAGTAAAAGATATTCTTAGATCGGCTCTTCTACTTTATCTAAGCATTTCACTTCAGAAAAAGATACAAACTCTACGTTATCATTCATGTCCAGTATACGAAGCTGCTTATTATAAGTATCCATATAATGAATATAACCAGATAGGGAGATCAACCGTTTATTCTTATAGATCGTAAACATGAGTGGTATATGGTATTCCATAGACTCTAACATCACTTCGTTCATTTCTTCCATCTGTTGCTCATCTAGAGTGGGCTCTGGCACGTCGTAAAAATTCTTCGTGTATGTATCTTCTGAGCTCTTTCACATGTTCCGGTAGCATCAAACTCGTCCACTTGATATTTACTCGATCACGTATCAAATTAAATACCTCCTTTGCTACATATTATATAGGAACGTATGTTCTTTTTGGTCGTAAATATTTTCTTTTTTTAATATTAAAAGGGAATTGTCAATGTTAGTTGATATTATTCTTTCTCCTTCAACAGTCCTTACTTAAACACCTTCTAATAAAGGTCGATAATAGAGTGGAGTGATAAATCACAGAAGTAGTAACAATGCAGATAAAGACCTCCAGGATGATCCCACGTCTATGACCGTTATTGCGACAGAAGAAGGCAACAAGTCGAGCCACCAAAAAATATTGCACCTATTGAAGAGTCACAAGGTCTATGGATGATTTTCAGAGTTAACGATCCAGTTTTCTTTATAAATAAACATGATTTTGAACTTATAGTAGAGTCGAGGCTAGGAAAGATGAAGAAACGTACTAGAGGAGAAGAGAGGTATATCTCACACGTTTTCAAAGCGGTTTTAAATAACGATCGTGAGCTGTTGCATGGATTATTTCTCATTCATGGTCAATATCATGCTATTTCCTTTCAACATGAGTCTTACATACAGAGTCATCCCATCGTAAAAGATACTCATTGTGTCTGTTTAGTGGGAGGGGACGTAATTAACTATCTTCATCTCAAAGCAGGAGAACATGATCTTTCCAGATTGTATGTAAAACGTTATCTGTCTAAGTTGGTTCACGATGCTGAAAAGTTAGCCAAAGAAGCATTTGAAGAATACGAAAACGAGTATATTAGAAACTTCATCAAGTTGTTAAATAAGAAAGACACGACACTCTCTTACTTAGAACAACTGAAAAATAAAATCCTAAAGCAAATAATAGAAGATGATATTGAAGATACTCAGTGATAATTCGTGAACAAACGTGTTTGTTTGCAATTTCACTGACCCCGATGGGGGTGAATCATGATCATGAGAGGGGGAGAGCGTATTCTCCCCATTAGGTTTTGTTTTGCATTTATAAAGGTAATCGAGCTGGGTTTGCTGAGTACGAAAAAGTATATCGGCAAGGATAGTATCTGAATTAAGCTGACTACATGTAATAGAGTATATAGAAATGATTCACGTTATAAACTTTTTATAAAACCTCACACTCCAGTTTTGAGTATTTTTCTAATGTTTTCTGTAATAGTTGCAAGCCTCATTATGAATCTTTGGGTATACATAGTAAGTGTAGGATTCCTGATCGCAGTTGTCGTCTTTCTAACAAAGCGTTCGGATGAAATAAGAAGATTCTTTTTTTTCATTTGGTTTGTATACTTTTTCGCATTTTTACTTCTTTGTGCTGGCGGTGGGGATGCTCCCACAACCAGTGTTAATATGGCAGGCGTTTTGTTAATGTCTGTGTTTTATTTTCCTATAGCGGGGTTCGTATTTCTCGTTATCCCTTATTATCAAGTAAAATGGATGTTGTATGAAGAACAAAGGTCGTTCAAAAGAGCATGGTCATATGTGATATTTGGCTGGATGCTTTTCCTAGTGCGATGTTTGGTTACAAATATCAGGAAATCAAAAAAACATAAACTTATTATCAAGTGAAAATCAATGCATTTATCAGTACACCACTATCTCTGCAGTAGGGAACTCGGACGAAAGTAGTTCTTCTGCACGTCTCCCTACTGTTACGGGAATATATGGAACTAGTGTGCATGGTGAATGTTTGAAAACCCAAGAACATTTTAGAGCTTTATTTAAAAATAAAAAGTGGGTCATTACCGAAAGATTTGACTCTAGTATTCAATGATTTTTGATATACTTTTCTTACAAACACCACCCCGGGGTACAGCGCGCGGGTTTTTTTGTTCTAGAGTAAACACAAGTCATAAAAGCAATGTGAGGGGAGGAAAGCATTCCCCTTTTTATAGTTAAACGGTTGTTTAAGAAGAGGGTTCCAAGTAAGAGCCCATCTTTTCCTCTTTGTTCTCCTCATTGTAAGTCTTCACTCATAAGAGAAGTAAAGGGATGCTTTCCGTTTCACTTCAAGCAAACTTTGTGAACTTTTTTCTTCATAAAAACTTGCACAAACTTCAGAGTCCCTTGACTCTCTTTTCGTAAAAACTTTAACGCTTCTTCAAACAAAGAGAGGAGCTGTTAAAGCTATGGAGAAAATGTATGAAATTCAACAGATCAAACAAGTGATCAAAGAGGTCGAGGGAAGTGAGAAACACATCGTCCGCTCACCCATCGATGCGGCTGTAGTCGCAGCAGAAATCATCGGAGACGAAGACAGAGAAGTGTTTCTCGTGATGTGTCTCAACACAAAGAACCGAATCGTTGCGGTCCATCGCTGTCATGTAGGATCACTTGCTGCAAGCATCGTTCATCCTCGTGAGGTGTTCAAGTCATCCATTTTGAACAATGCGATGTCGATCATCGTGTCTCATCAACACCCATCAGGAGACACGACACCGTCAAGAGAAGACATCGAAGTCACAAGACGTTTGATCGAAGCGGGAAAAGTGCTTGGCATCGAAGTACTAGATCATTTGATCGTGAACGCGCACGCTGAATATACAAGCTTAAAAGAAAAGGGCTATCTGTAAAACATATGAAGAGGAAAGAGCGAACTTCGTTCTATCCTTTTTAAAAAAAGCCCTCCTACATGAGTAGGAGGGCAAATAGTATTTAGAACGGGAAAGATGTAAGGTTGATGAATGCGAGTGCTTCTTTCTCATCCATAAAGGCTTTAACTTTATCAGTTGTTCCTGTGTTCTTCGAGATGCGGTTGATCTGCATCTGTTGGATGATATCTTTACATATCACAACGTTCTTCTCAACGTTTTGAGCGACAACGTCCATCAAATCAGACCAAACCTGTTGTACATCTGGTTTATAAGGTCCGTTAAGTTCTCGGTTGTCCACGATAAAGAACTTGATGCTAGGGCTGCTTACTTCTTTCTTAACTCTTTCAGAGATCTCTTTTGCTTCTTCGATCGTGATCATCGTAGTCGTAGCTCTCCAATAAAAAACTCCACTATGTATCTTTGTTACCGCTTTAGTTGCGTTCATCTTACATTCCTCCAATTTTTGTTTTATTCTACTAATCCGTTCTCAACAAAGATCTCATGTGCAGCATAAACCGCGTTGATCGCTCGCGGAAAACCTGTATACGGTGCCGCGTGAAGTATGATCTCAAAGATTTCTTCTTTCGATAGCCCTGCATGCAGAGCTGCATTGATATGAAATTTAAGTGCAGATTCTGTGTTTCCTTGAGCGATCAGGATCGATAGGGTGACGATTTCTTGCTGCTTCAGATTGAGTACGTCGCGTTCATATAACTCTTTATGAAGCTTTGTGGCAAGATCACCAAGGTCAGGGAAAACCTCTTTTAGATCTTTCATGATCGATACACCCTTCTTACCAGAAAGGTTCTCAAGACTTTTCATCTCTTCTGTTTGTGTTGACACTTCCTTCACCTCCTCGGTTTACCCTCTTTGTAAAGTAGGTGGGATCTCTTCTTGGTTTACCATGACTTCAATCACGGTCGGGCCTTCTTGATGGTTCAGTCCACTTTTTACAGCTGTTCTTAACTCTTCTAGTGTCCAACACTTAAAGGCGCGGGCGCCCATGGCTTCACTGAACTTCTCTACATCCAGCTCTTGTTTAAAACGTGTCCCTACCGCTTTACCCACATTCTTAGACATCCCTTTATCAACCATGTCTAATCGACCGTTGTTGAAGATCACAAACAGTGTTGCCGCTCCAAGATCAACGGCTGTAGATATCTCATTACCATGCATGAAGAAGCAACCATCGCCCGCTAGACAGACGATCGGTTGATCCGGTCTACTCACTTTCCCTCCGATACTGTAGCCGATTGCATGTCCCATCGCTCCAAACACATCATCAAAATAAAATGAACCAGGAACGGGAAGAGAGAGGTGCTTGATCGCATAAAATGAATGGCTACCATCATCACCAAAGAATACCGTCTCACTAGGTAAAGATTCTCTTAGTGTTAAGATGATGTCTTTTGATAACATCCTATCGGTCGTTTCTCCTTCTTCAACGCTTGTCTCTTGAAGAATCTGAGGCCGTGGACGAGTATTTTCTCCGTTCCATACACTCAACAAACTTCTCACGTTACTTGCCGCATCTCCGAGGATATGATGCGTTTTAGCTGGAATCGATTTTCCGATGAACGTATGATCATAGTCAAAATGGATAATGGTCTCTGGATAACGAGAAGGATCCAGACCGACGATCGACATGTCTGATAACTTAGAACCGATCACGATCACAAGATCACTTTTCTGAGTTAGATAGTCTGCCGACCGATCTGATCCTCCAAGTCCGAACCCATCTAAAGAGAGTTCATGGGTGGTCGGGAACGTGCCTTTTCCACCTGGTGTCGTCATCACAGGGATGCTGAAAGCTTCTGCCAACCGTATGACTTCTTCGTATGCATGTGAAGCGTGTACACCTTTTCCTAATATCATCACCGGACGTTCTGACTGTTGAATACTTGTTAGAGCATCTTGAAGCGACTCTATCGTCGCAACCATCTGTGGAGCTTCTTTCGGTTGCAAGACGAAAGGTTCTATCTCTTCTAACAAGACATCCATCGGAATGGAGAGGTGAACAGGTCCTTTTACGCCATGAAGAGCTTTTTCGATCGCATGTGTAAAGTAGCTCTGAAACGATTCCGCACGGTCGACTCTTGCGCTGAACTTTGTGACGGGTTCAAACATCTTTACTAGATCGGTACCAAAGGAAGTGGAGTCCTGTCCGAATGGTCTTCCGATGTCTTTAGAAGAAGGTTGTCCAGTTAAGAACAACACTGGTAGATGCCACGCTTTCGCTTGTGCAGCAGCTGTTAACAGATTGGTCCCACCGGGTCCAGAAGTTCCGATAGCAACACCGATCGTCTTATTCATGAGAGAGTAACCAGAAGCGATGTATCCAGCTCCACCCTCATGTCTAGTTAGATTGAAAGGGATTTTTTGTCGATCAAGTTCCAGTAGAATCGGTACGACGGCTTTACCAGGAATACCAAATGTATGTTCAACTCCTAAGTTTTTTAAGTTCATCACAAGAACGTCTGCAATTTTTTTCATGGATGTATCTCCTTTGTTCATAAAAAAACGACCTATTGAGTAGCACAAAATAGGACGTTTTAAAACGTTGTGCAACCCAGCCATCTTAGCACTTCTGCTTTAGATCTGTAGGCTTTGCGTCCCCGTCTTTCGGCGGGTTTGCCTTATTCTCTTTTTTATGTGGATTCCAGCTGGGGAGTTGGAATTACCATATGTACAACTATCCTATCGGTGTGAAGAACGGATTTATTAAGTTATAAACTGTAATAAAATATTTCTGAAATTAAATAACATTCTGTTTAATATATGTAAGTCAATAATATTATCATCTTTAATATATACTTATATGTATATAACCACATATATGTTGTTGTATATCAGGTGATATATGAAATGGTAAAGAAAAAGGGAGGTGTGACAATGAATTTGAAACAAAAGGGAGGACTTCTCTATGATATAATGTAGGGAACAGCTACATATGCAGGGTGGGCAGTGGCAATCCCCGGTAAGAAAGGGGGTGTCGCTGATGGTTACTGTTTCTGATGCACTAACACTCATGATCTCTTTTGCAACACTGATCGTTGCAGTAATCGCGGTTACGACAAAAAAGTAACCCACCCTGCTGGCCGCTGGTGATAGGTTACTTTTTTGTATCTCTATTTACTTAAAGCCACTGCACTTCTTGCAGAATAGCTGTTATGGGGGTATCGGTTGGTGGCCGATGCTCCCTTTTTATACTATGTTCTATCTAGGTCCATTATAAACCTTATATATATGGATTACAATAAACTGTAGTTCATCATCTTACAAATTCATATCAAGACGCGCAAAAAATATATACTCTATATAGAGTTATCATTATGTTCGCTAAATATTGTTTACTTTTATAACTCGTAATCATCTAACCAGGGTAATTTTAACATATACGTATATATCATTTTTGATCTAAAAACTTGGAACTGGTTCTTAATTGCTACAAATTTAGTCATTTCTAAAAATACTTGATTACAAATCGCATAGTCATTTTTCTTGAATTTCTCAATATAAATATTAAGCTTTATTAGTTGATGTTTGGGAGAATACAGTAAAATAACAAGGTTTTATTTTATTTTTGAGGGGTATTATACTATAAAAATGATTTTGAAGGTGACAAGATATGCTTAAAGATTATGAGGTCATCCTGTTTCAGAGGGAATTAGATCAATTAATCAAGATATATATGTCATGTAACAGTTCAAGTTTGAAACAGGAAATAATTACCCAAATACAGCATTTGAAAAAAGTTCTTGAAGTACAACTTAAGCATGCTCAATAGCAATAGGAGAACCTGACTTTAGTAAGTTAGGTTCTTTTTTTATGATATCACTCAAACTGAAGTTCAAATTGAAATATATTTAACGTTTTTTTATATTACAAAATGAATTACTTCTTGGTTTTATGGTCTAACATGAACAATATTATGAGGATGGGTCAATAATAAAGCCAGTTTTAAACTAGATTAAAATAGGCAGCATACACAGATATATGCTGCCTAACTTATATCATTGAATAGAGCGAAAAGCATGGTGAAGACTTGAATAAGTAGACAAGTCTTTAAAATTTATTCCTAACTGTACTATCGTTTCAGCAATCGTTAGAACGAATACACGATAAATAAACCGTTATCCCTATCAATCTTAAAGCTTCAATCACTTTGAAAATTTGGTCGACAACCATCGTATCAATAACCGGTACACCGGATAAATCCATGATTACGTGTTCAAGATCATACTTCATACTTAAAGTGAGTGCTTTATCCATAAGTTCATTCGCTCTTTTCGTATCTAAATCACCTACGAGAGGAATGACGCCAATCGTCTCTGTGATTTTAATTACAGGGATGGAAAGTTCTAAGGCTGTAGCCTCTGCAGCTCCAATACGTAGAGTGTACATACGGTTGTAAGAGAGACTCAACCAATGAACAGCACGGTCGACGACTGAATCAAAATGAGTCAACACCTCATAAAATAAATCAAGTGAAAATTTCTGTGAGATGGCTTCATCTTTGATTATATCGGCGATGCTATTTCGATAAAAGCGTACTTCTTCAATAGCTGTATCTAATGGTAGAGACATATCGACTTATTCGTAATTAAGAAGAATAAAAAGAAATGCTTAAAGAGCAAACATGAAGTAGACCACCCCTTTCAACATTTGTTGTGAGGGGGTTCGTTTTTGTTAATTCGAATTGGATGTACAGAAGATTTAGCGATAGTACATAAACTGTAGTGTATCTGTTATTATCCTCTGGGAGAGTATACGAGGTCTTACAAACATAATGAAAAAGCCCTGATTTATTAACAGCAAAAGATACAATTAGACGGTATAATCATGATATTGATTATCGGAGGTAAAACATTTATGAACTCAATAGATTTACTGATCTTAAATTTGAACGAAGTAAGAAGACGAAGCATTAAAGTCTGGACGTCAATTCCTCAAGATAAGCTTCATTGGAAGCCAGACGCGGAAGCGATGAGTTGTTTAGAGATGGTCCGACATGTGTTGGAAAGTGAGCATTATTATCACTTGGCTATTCAAAACAGAGGAAGTTTAGATAGCTTTGACTCTCCTTTTGAAAACAGACCCTATACCACTGTGATGAGTGAATTGGATTTTGCGGAAACTTATCGAGATGAATTTATACATACCATCCAGTCCTTTTCTGAAAAAGACTTATCTGAGATAAGGATTGATCGTTCTGAATCAGGATATATACGAGGTCTAGGGGATATGATCTTGAGAATCGCTTATCATGAATCGGTTCATACGGGTCAGCTGCTGGATTACTTAAGAACAGCGGATGTGGCACGAGAACGTATATGGGATTAAAAAAGTTAGATATATTCGGTAATTTGTAAGCGGATTCAAACAAATGTTTAAATGACTTGCGTAGATTAGATTGTGAAATTTGTTATTATCGTACTGTCACGTCAACTTAAGATTCATATTTCTTCGATTGATAGAGTGAGATCAGTCGATCTAATTCTTGACTCTTCGATACCAGTTCATGACTGGATAAACACTCGATATCATAAGGGAGGTTTAGCAGGTCTTCCCGGATCCTAGTGATTTCTTCTAGCAATTGTTCACACGTATACATCTAATCATCTATTCCTTTACTAAAATCTTAAAAGTTGATTATAAACGAAAATAAAGAATGGTGGAATATGACGTTAAAAAGTCAATCTATTCAAATTTTTAACGAGGTGGTATGTATGAGATTGCTTCATCTTCTAGAAGATAGTTTAAAAGAGGATATCTATAAACGAGCGGATAAAGAGCAAGTGAAGAATTGTTTAACTTCTCTTGGAGTAAAACCATCAGATACGTTTACCGCCTTTTACAACATATATGAAGGACCGTTTTGGGAAGAGCATGTACCTTTTGAATTATTAGATATCACAGATATTGAATCGTACACCCTCATTTCGCGTAACGAATACAATTTCCATAATCAATATTTAGTTCTATGCGAGATGTCAGGAAACGCAACACTTGTACTTGATACGCTTACCGATTATGTTTATACCGTTAATTTTGAGGGTGGAGATGAAAGGCTGCAAAAGGGAGAGTTGACACCGTCGTGGTTAACTTTTCATGAATTCCTAAGAGCGTACTTTAATGTATAGAGTACTAAGTTTGGTTTTCTTTGATTGTTCCTAACTCTACATTCTTTGAGCAAACACTAGTTTGAGTTTAAGAGATTGAGAGTTTGGTAATACTAATCGTAATACAATCATTTTAGGAGGATCTAAAATGCAAAAGACGACTGTGAAGTTAAGTGAGTATGTGAAGACCAACGATTTTGATTTAAAGAGTTACATATCTCAATTATTGATAGTAACACCATCACATAGTAAATAAACGTTTGGCAGCCTTTAATGCTGTCTTTTTTTCTACTTATTTTGGTGAAAAATATATTTGTCTGACTTCATTCACACAAGAATTAAATACAGATGACCGTCATGTGACAAAAATGTAATATATTAGGATGGATTGTTAGGTAAAGTGCAGGACGAATGACCATTTCATTTCTATAATCAGTAAGAGCATTTTAATTATAGGATGAAAGAAGTGGACACAAATGAGAGTGGAGAAAAAGCTGAAATTTTGGAGAGTCGTGCGCAATCTGTTATTAGTACTTGTAAGCATCCTCATCGGTTGGTTTGTACTCCATCAGAGTCTGACAGTGTATGAACAAAGAACCTATCCAGCTATCGGAGAACGGGTAGAAGTCGATGACAAACGTATGCATGTTTATACTAAGGGAAAAGGTGAAAACACCATCCTTTTGTTAACAGGGCTAGGTACAGCAGCTCCTGTGTTGGATTTTATGCCTATGATAGACGAGTTGGCAAAGAGCAATAAAGTCGTAGTTGTTGAGCCTTTTGGCTATGGTTGGAGTGATATAACAGATAAGGAACGAACAGTGGAAAACATTGTGGAGGAATTAAGGACAGCATTAAAAAAATCTCATATCAAAGGACCATACATATTAATGCCTCATTCCGTTTCGGGTATATACAGCATGTACTACGCAAATAGATATCCCGAAGAAATCAAAGCGGTTATCGGTATCGATTTTACTTTACCGCAAGCCTTAGGATACTTTAACGAACCCGCTCCTAAAATGCCGGAATATCTTAGTTTTGTAGCACCTACGGGAATTGCACGACTAGCAACCTACATAGCGCCAGAAAGCATCCTGCCGATATCCAAAAAAGGAACTTATTCTACTAATAACTTGAAAAAGACCAAAATGATCACGAGTTGGAAAGGGTATAACAAAAATGTTGTGAATGAAACCAATGAAATAGATAAGAACATCAGAAAAACGAAAGAGATGAAATTTCCAAGTAAACTTCCTGTAATGGTCTTTGTTAAAAAAATTGAGAAGCCTAAAGAAAACGGTAAATCTACCATTACTTTTTTTCAAGATCAATTAAGAGATGTTTTAAAAAATGAGATCATACCTTTAGAAGGACATCATTATTTACATTGGACCAATTATAGTGAGATGAACCATTATATTAATAAATTTATTAAAGAGAATAAGTAATTTTACTGAAGGAGATTAAGTAAATTCATTTACACCTTGAGTAGGAAGATACTTAAATTTAATGAAGGTGTTCATAAAAAGGGGATAACAACAATTGTTATCCCTATTTTTTAGCTCCAATCAACTGGTGGTTTTACTAACTGAGCCTTCATATTCAATTCTTCTGCGGCTGCTAAGATAAACTCTTTTCTAAAGAAATAACTTTTATGACTTACGATCTTACCATTCTCAACGTCTTGCATTTGGATGTCGTGAATCTCTGGACCTTCTTTTCCTTCCGCTAAAACGACGATTACAGGTCGACCCCAAAGCGTTTTGGTAATTGCTTTATGCCCAGGTAAACCAAACTTTAAAGAGCCTTTTAGCATCTCTTCCTTTGAGTACTCTTGGAAGCCGAAGAACGCTTCATTCTGTGCTTGATCACTGAACAGCTGTAGAATCCCGTTAAGATCACCCGAGTTAAAAGCAGCGAGATACGCTTCAATGATTGAGTTAGATTTCATGTGCTCTCTTTTCCTTTCAACAGTCGTTTCATCGATAGAAGCTATTCTTTTTCTTGCTCGCTGTACAGAGGCGTACACACCTCCTGGGGTGCTACGAACAATACCGGCTACTTCATCTGCCGAGAACTTAAAGATATCAAGAAGAAGAAAAGCGGCTGTTTGCTTAGGCGTTAATGTGGATTCTAAGGAAATTAACATTTCTTCTAAAAGGAGCGAGTCCGAGAATTCTTGAACAGGCTCCATGCTCTCTTCAAGTGCTCCTACTTCACGCTTCAACTTTCTGCATTGATCGATCCATGTGTTGGTGGCCATACGAAATAGGTACGTTTTTTTGTCTGTGATCTCACTCCAGCGATGAGGTAAGAGACCGAATGATTTAATTATCGTTTCTTGATACAAATCTTCACCGTCCCAAGGTGATCCTGTTACGTATTTACAATAGTTCCACAGATCTGATGAGTATTCAGAAACCATCGTTTCAAACTCATTTCTTAATCGTCTTGTCTCACTCACGATGTCATCTTGAATGTTCAGTGTTTGTTTCATATTTTCCCTCCTAATCTCTTTCCACTAATAAGACGTTTATGTTTACGAAAATTATACGGCTATTCAATCCATATATAAAATAAATTTAAGACTATAGTGATTTAAAAAAACTTAAGAAGGAATCTCTCTAGATTGGGTATATAGAAAAAAATGCCCGAGAAATGTTCTCGAGCTTTTTACTACACCTTAAATTGTTCATTGAGTTCTTTCAACTGATTTGATAGTTCCAAAAGTTCTTTTGATTGACCATTGATTTCATCCGTAGCTGCACTCATTTGTTGAGTAGAAGCAGAAACCTCCTCAATTCCAGCAGAGTTCTCTTCTGAAACAGTAGCTATCTCTTCAATATCACTCTTGATGCTATCTTGTTCACTCAACACATTTTCAAGCTGCAAGCTCATCTTATCAATAAGAGTATTCATAGAGAGGATCGTCTCTGAAATCTCACTGAACGTTACACCTGTCTCATTTAATTTGGATCGTCCTTCTGAAGTTATAGTTAAACTCTTGTTTAACATAGTGACCATTTCTTTTGAGTTAGTATTGACTTTACTTACAATACCGTTGATCTCTCTGACTGAAACGGATACCTGTTCAGCTAACTTCCTTACCTCATCTGCTACTACTGCGAAACCTCTTCCGTGTTCTCCCGCGCGAGCTGCTTCAATGGCTGCATTTAAAGCAAGAAGATTGGTCTGTTCCGCTATATCGCTAATAAACGTTACCAAATCAGTGACTTCGTTTGTGTTCTTTTCTAACTCATCCATCCTCGTTACAGCATGATCAACTGTTTCAAAAATCTTTTTCATTTCTTGATTCGAGTCATACATAAGTTTAGAACCAACCTCTGTTCGAAGCGAGATTTGAAGAGAGGAATCCTTAATCTGACGTCCATGTTCATTCGTAGAATGAATTAAGTCGGAGAACGCATTCATTTTTTCTAACATCGTTGTCGTACTTGTTGCTTGTGTTTCAGCTCCAGAAGCCATTTCTTCCATAGTAGTAGCGATCTGATCAGAGCCTTCATTAACCTCTAATGAAGTTTGATTTAAACGATTGCTTTGTTCATTCACCTGAACAGATAAGGATCTGATCTTACCAACCATGTTTTCAAGTGTCTCCGTCATATTCTGCATATCATGACCGAGCCGACCAATTTCATCATTAGTTGTTAACTTTAGCTCTGAAGCCGCAACCTTTGCTGATTTAATATCTCCTTCTGAGATAAGTGATGCTACATCGCTTAGACTAGTCAACGGATCCAGTTTCTTCTTTAAGAAAATATTTAGAAAAACTAACACAATACCTAACGATACTAGAGAAATTAATAGGAAAATTGGTAAGGAATTTTTCAGCACTTGATTAGAAATAGAATTAACATCAGAAGCGTCAATGTCAATGCCTACTATCCCTACAATCTTTCCATCCTTGTCTTTTAGTGGAGCAAAAGCAGATAGATAATCACCATATTCTGGATCATGTACTATCTTTGTACTGTTGGTTTCTCCATTTAAAGCAGGTGTTACATCCTCAAGTGTTGTGGATGTTGTGTTCTCTCCTATATCGCTTGCTAGTTCTGAATCTTTTGGTTGCCCATCAATCATTATCTTTACGTTCTTCTTTTCATCTACGAGTAGAGTGTATACGTATAGAGCTCCAATTTTTTCTCTGTAATCATCAAGCGTATTACGGAGTTCCCAATAATTCTTATTGGGTTTTGGATTGTCTAAAAACGCTTGATAGTCTTCTTTATTCAAACTCTCTGTGACCCTAGTAGCATGGACAATACTTGTTTCTTGGATAGACTTCTCTGATGAAGCAATCGTATTAAAATATAAAAATCCACTATACATAATAAAAATAAGTACTAATACAGCTATTAAGAATAAAGATAATGTTTTTCTTAAAGATTTGTCCCTTTTTCTCAAGGTTACGCCCCCTATATGCTTGAAATACAAAGTATATATCGGAGGTGGTAATAAAAGATGAAGAGTTTTTTTAATAACCTTTATATTTAAAACTACCAATTGAAAGTTCTTAAATATTCTTTCTAAGGATTTTAATTACATAGGAGTTAGTTTGGCATGGAAAAGAGGAGGTGCTCTTTTCTTGTCGAATGTTTCATTTTAGCTTATAAGGAATTGAAGATTGAATGTAAGGGAGTACGAAGAAATGGAAATACGAAAAGCTATAGAAGAGGACTTTGCTGAACTCGCTGTTTTAATGGGTGAACTAGGATATCCTACAACTGACGAACAGATGGAAAAACGATTTAAAGAGATACATAATGATTCAAACTACCACACTATTGTCGTAGAAGAAAAAGGTATTTTACTAGGTATGATCGGAATGTTTAAAGGTCTAGCTTATGAAAAAGACGAAAGTTATGTCAGGATTATTTCACTTGTCGTAAAACAAGAGTTCCGTAACAAAAAGATAGGCAAACTGTTAGTCGACCATGCGGAACAATGGGCAAAAGAGCAAGGAGTACTCAAACTTGCGGTGAACACTGGGAAACGTCGTGTGGATTCTCATCATTTTTATAAAGCAAGAGGTTTTGATGATACAGGAGCAGGCTTCTATAAAACCATTTCTTAAGGTCTTTAAAGCATGCTTAGTAGAATTATATTGAATACGCTTATTTTAAAAAACTAATGTACACAATATACCAGCCGATATTAAAAGGAAAATTGCTACAATCAAAAAATAGAAATTAACTAACAGGAGAATTTTTAGAATGAAAACAGAGTATTTTATCGGTATTGTTCCACCTAAAGAGTATCTGAAGAGGATTGAACAATTCCAAGGAAAATGGTTCGATCGTTTGGGTGTCGAACCTCACATCACGATAAAAGCACAGGGTGGCTTAACATCAGATAAGAATTGGATAGAAAAAGTTCAGAACGTATGTAAAGATTTTTCATCGTTTCAACTTACATTAAGTGAGCCCCAGTATCTTGGTGAAAATATCTTGTATTTAAGTGTTCAATCCGATGAGATTCATCATTTGCATCAAACCTTAGTTCAAAGTATCGCCCCTTCAGATGATTTGATCAAACAATATTTTGAACTCGATGATTTCGTTCCACATTTAACCTTAGGGCACTTGCCCTCTCAGTTAGAATTAAAGCATATGGAAACTTGTGCAAAAACCGAATTGATTCCTTATCCTGCTTTTGATGTGACATTTATTAGAATTTATCAAACAAACTATGAAAAACAAATTTACGAAAAATATCTAGATATTCATTTAGCATAATTGACCTCTGCAGACTGAAGAGGATGTTATAGAGGTATTTAAAGATTCGACTCAAACGGGGAGGAAAGGAACATACTTGTTATCGTATGTTCCTTTTTTAGTTAGTTTAAAAAGTCATGCCATACAGAAGCTAACAAACCTGCACCTCTTTGTATGTCTTCCATGGATGGAGCTCCGTATCCTATCATCACTTTGTTAGTTGGTTTATTACATTGATACATGGTAGAAACCGCATCGATCTCAACGCCATTCTTTTTCGCTAACTCAATAGCTTTTGTTTCGTTTATCCCTTCTCTTAGTTCTAAGATGATGTGGAGTCCCGCTGAATCCCCTTTGATCTTGTACTCTTCACCCAATTGATTCTTTATATTGGTAATCAAACATTCTCTCTTCATTCTATAAAGTGTTCTCATTTTAGCGATATGCGAGGTATAAAAGCCTTCACTCATAAAGTGGGCGAGAACTTGCTGGTCAATCGCCGATACGGTAGCTTTTTGGTTCGTATTGAACGCTTCAAAGTCAAGTTGAAGATGTGATGGTATTACGAGATAACTCATACGAAGAGAGGGTAACAACGTTTTAGAGAACGTACCAAAATAGATGGTTTTCTCCTTTATATCTAAGTGAGATAACGTTGGAATAGGAGATCCTTTGTACCGAAACTCAGAATCATAGTCATCTTCGATGATATACGCATCGTTTTTATCTGCCCATCTTAACAACTCTGTTCTCCGACCGATACTCATTACTGTTCCTGTTGGGTACTGATGAGCGGGTGTCGTGTAAAGGAGTTTGATGTTTTCAGTCGGAACCGTGCAACCTTCCTCATCTATAGGGATTCCGTAACTTTGTAGTTTTAATTGATCGCACACCGCATTAGCTCTGTAAAAACCGGGATCTTCTATGCCTATCGCACTTTGATTAAAGAAGAGGCACAGGTTCATAAATTGTTGTTGAAAGCCACTAAAAAGATAGATCTGTTCTGGCTCTACAGATAGTCCTCTAGCTTGCTGTAGATACTTCGCAATCTCTACACGTAAGTTATTCATACCTTGCCATGGGTGGTTGCTGTCACGTTCGTTCAGTTGTTTCTTATATAGGCGGTTCCAGGTCTTGTATGGAAAGACCTCTGCATCCACTTGGCCGTTTTTAAAATTGATGTATCGGTGTGTTACATTCGTTTGTTTGAAGTTTAAGAATTTCGGTTCCTCAAAGTAAAAATCCTCATCCACTTCTGAAACAAAGTATCCTCCTCGTTCAACAGAATAGATATACCCTTCACTTTTTAACTGTTCGTATGCGATCTGTACGGTCATGATGCTGACGTTCAGTTGTTCGGCGAGTCTCCGCTTTGCGGGTAGTTGAGTATGAGCAGGTAACTTCTTTTTTAATATGTCTTGTCTGATCTGTTCATAGATCTGTTTATATTTTCTTTTGTTCTCTGTAAGAAGAATCTGAAGTTCCAACTTTATCATCTCCTGGTATTACTTAAAGTTGTTTTATTGGTACTTTTTATCATACCAGAAAACAGGTTAACTATTTGTAAGGAGTGATGGATATGAGAATAGAGAATGAAATCGTACGATTGATCCCTATGGAGATGGAACATGTAGAAGGTATACAAGAAGCAGCCAATGATGAACGAATATGGCAACACATGTCTGTAGATTTAACGGATAAGAATGCTGTTGTTTCGTATGTAGAGGATGCGGTTAAGTGGCGGCAGGATGGAACAGATGAAGCGTTTGTCATCGTTCATCAAGAAACGGATACATTCGTGGGTGCGACTTGGTTTCTTGATATCTCCGTACCACACAAACGACTCGAGATCGGGTCAACGTGGATCCATCCAGACTATTGGCGAAGTAACATCAATACGAACTGTAAATACTTGTTATTAGAGCATTGCTTTGAAGAAAGGTCTTTACAGAGGATACAAATCAAAACAAGTCATCAGAATTTACGTTCACAAGCGGCGATAGAGAGAATAGGGGCAAAAAAAGAGGGGATCCTGCGTAACCACATGATCCAAAGAGATGGATCTGTCCGTCATACCGTTCTCTATAGTGTCGTATCTGAAGAATGGAGCACGATAAAAAAGCATTTTGAAGACAACCTGTTACAAAAAACAGGGAGGATGGGTTCATGAGTACACACCAAGAACATGTCAGTGAATTAACAACAGAGAAAGAATGGATAGAAGCGTTCCCTATCATGAATCAACTCAGAACCCATCTAAATTTTGATTCATACCTACAGTTGTTACAGAAGATGAAGAAACAAGGCTATCGTCTTTTCGCTCTTTATGATGAAGAGGAGATAGTAGCGCTTGCTGGTATTCAGTTGAACATCAATTTCTATCATGAACGTTATGTGTTCATCCATGATCTTGTAACACATTCATCAAACCGCTCAAAAGGTTACGGAGAAAAACTATTACACTACATTCATGATTGGGCGAGAGAACAGGGAGCTCAGTATGTATCACTAGAATCAGGGATACAGCGTAGGGAAGCGCATCAATTTTATGACGAGAAGATGCATTATGATAAATGGTGCTATTCGTTCAGACGAAAACTTTAAGAATTGCTAAATAGTTAGAATAACCCATTCTGTATTCTCAAGGATGGGCTTGTTTCTTCTACTCATAGATATAGTTCAGTACCGTTTGAACATAAGTCTCTAAAGGCTGAGAAGTGTCCACGACTAAACATTTGATATCAATCGGTTTCTTACTATTTTTTATCGTATATTGAAAAGCTTCTTCAGAAGAGATCTCTTCGATCTGGCTGATCATACGTTCTCGACTTTTCAGTCTATTATTTATTTCTTTACGATCATCTAGGTAACATTCCACATACTTGTATGTAACACTATGCTTTTTTGTTAGATGAGTTCCTTTTTCAATCATCTCTTCATATAAACACGGGCTGTCAAAGATGACGGATCTACCTTGTGATAACAAGGAATCGATGAGGGACCAATCGATATGGTAGCTCATGGCACCTGTAGTTCTTGCGTCGATAGATGATCCAATAGACTCTAACAAAGCGGATTTTACAACATCGTGGTCGATGATAACGGCACCTGTTTCTTTTGCGATCTCGCGCGCGAGCGTAGATTTACCTGAGCCTGGGAAACCAGACATTTGGACAAAAAACATATAGCATTCCTACCAATCTTTCTAAAATTTATACAAGCGTGCTTCTCTTGTTTTTATGGTTGAAGTGGATATTGTTGATGGACAATCTTTAATAAACTCTCTCTGTTATCTGAAGATACGTTCTCTGATAACCTTGCAGCTGCTACAATAGCGGCCCATTGGAAGATCTCGTCTTTAGAGATGCCGCTCTTCTCACAATACAAGTGTAGGTACAGTTCAGCTAGATTCTCTGAGTGTTGTGCGTACAAAAGATAAGAGCGGTACACATCGGCACGAACATCACCGCTCGTGGCATCGATCCAATCGAGAACAACTTCGTTATCTACGATTATTGATCTCGGCATTTTATATCGCTCCTTAGATTCGTTACATTTATAGTAAAAAGTTCGCGTTTGCGTGAAGTCTGGTGTAAAAAAATAGCATTATAAATCACTTCATTTTCGATGTATATCTTGTAAGAACCCATCCGTACTCTAATTCCTCTGTTCCTTGGTATTCCACAAGCATCCAATTACGTTTTTTATTAAGTACTCTTACTATTTTTCCAAAATTAAGAATATCGATTTTTCTCGCTTTTAGAGATTGTCCATCAAAGACAGTTAGTTTGTCCTTTTTTATATATCTATGAACTGCCTTATAATCTGTTGGTATAGCCGTCTTTTTCAACTTTTTATCAATAATTCTTATGTTTTCTGTACTATCAATGTTGATTGTATAGTTATAATTAATTACATTTGTAATGGGTGGTTGAGAAGGTTGACTAATTATTGCAGCTGTTAACATACTTAATATCTGACTTAATACCATATAAACAATTTCTTTTTTGTCGTAATACTTAACTACAAATGATATTAAATAACCTATGATCTTATTTAATTTAACTGATTCAGTCAAATTATCATCTAATACTTCCGTAATATTTGCTTCCAGTTCCTCGGTGATATCTTGAAATTCTATATTTGGTCTAACACCTGTTATTTCTATAGTATGTAAAGCTCTAAGTGACTCATATATTGGTGAAAAATCTATTTGTTTAAGTAGCATGACAGATTTAATTGAAGATTGGCTTAATTGCTGTTGGATCTCAATTATTGGATTTAGATTTAGTGAAAGTGATTTAAGGAATTCATTTTTCCAGACTAATTGTTCCCTAATTATGTTTGCCATCTTAAAACTGTGTGATTCAGAAAATGAACTAGCTAATTTAACAGCAGAACTCTTAGTGATATTATTCAGCCGGTTCATACTTTCAATGAATTCTGGTGTTATATATAAAGAGGTTTGATTTTTCAATTCATACACTCCAAACCATTAAATTTATATTATACATTTATCATTTTAAGTTGTTTAAATAACTCTCAACATCTTTTTTATAATCGTTGTATTCTTCTTCCTGCGTTTCACCGCCTACAGAAATGTAATCCTTACTTAATGTTGATTCCATTAACAATAAACCTTGTGCAGCTAACTTAGCTTCTGAATCCTTTAATCCTTTATAGAAATCGCTATCTGATCCATAGTAAGCACCAAAAGTAACTAATTCACGTTCTTCTTCATAATTCAGTTCTCGATTAGCCGAATAAGCAGTATCGAGAATATTAAGCACCGTTTCTACATCTTTATTGAATTGATCCGTTTCCTCTTTGCTAGGAGGTTCTGTACAAGCTGCTAAAAATAGTAATAAAAAACATATATATATACATTTTCTCATTTTCCTTTTCCCCTCTGTAAAAACTCTTTTTTAATTGGAGCTGTCTCTTTCATTAGACCAAAGAAATTCACCAGTAGGTATATAAACTGTTTTAATATCTTCAATAACATCTCTGTTTCCTTTTTTATATTTAACAAGTATTATCGAATGAGACTCGGGTGTATATTCAAAACTTGTTCTCCAAATTTTTACTGACTTATCGTTTGGATTCGTTATTGGTGTAGTTTTAATATCATGAAGTTCAGCATCTTGTTGTGAGACAGCAATACCAGTGTAATAGTATTCTGGTTCTCCATCATGCTCTCCTTCAGTTCTTGCGGTTAACTTGTATGCAAAATACTCATAATTAGGATCATCCCATGACTCAGCCTCTTCTTCAGCTTTTTGCATTCTCTCGTATTCTTCTTTATTGTTTTTTTCTAATTCTAATTGTTGTGTTGCTTTTTCACTCTTTGTTTTACTTTCTTCTTCAGCTATCATTTTTTCTCTCAGTGTGCTATCCGAATTGTCACATCCAATACCAAGACCACAAATTAGCAACATGCTCCATACTCTTTTCACCTTACCACCCCACTTTATAATGGTAATATTATCATTTTTATGATTTATTTGGATGAATAAATTTTTAATATTTACACTTGACACTTCTTTAGTGTTATACAGATGAGATCACCATGACAGAGGTGAGGCTCAAAAGTCATTCTAACTGGTGAATTAGAGCTGATTTTTGTTTCTTCTCTAGAAGTTGTAGCTGATGAATCTGCTTTTTAAGTTTATCTGTTATGAGTTCAAGTTTAGGTGAAGGGACACTATGAATCTTTTGTTGTACCTCAATAGAGAGACTCATATAATGAGTGGCTATATCACGATCCTCCTTCAAGAGGCCACCAAGTGTTTCTCCTTTGATCCTCTCCATCACGATCGCTGGTTTTCCCTCTATCTCTGTAACTTCTAGTATCTTTGGGACTGGTAAGCCATACGAATAGGCATACACCTGCTTTTCTGCCTCAAGGATGGACACCTCGTTTGAAAAGTGTTCCTTATATACCTTAATTACCGTATCTTCGTTTTTATAGATAGTCGCTGTGTTTCCTGTTGCGATCGGATCTCCTAAATTCATATCATTCACCATTCCTCATTCTAAAAACGGAATACCGTTCATTTCTACATCCTTCATATCTTATATGTGATTCTTAACTAGATTCACCAAGATCCTATCGTTTAAAAGGTCACATAAATAAATGATACACCATAAATACCAAAGTTTGGTAGAATCGTTAAGGAAGCGCAAAAAACATCTAGAATTTAACTGGAGGGAATTAACATGATAAAAGGGTTATATGAAGCACATCTACCGGTGAGTGATTTAAAACAATCGATCGATCTGGCGGACAAATCGTAAGGAGGTATTGGAATGATAAAATATAGTTTTATTTCAGTGTTTCTTTTAACGATGTTATCGGCCTGTCAAAGCAATGAAAAAAGAGAGTATATATCATGGGGAAACGCAAATAAAAGTGCGATTGAAAGGTTAGAAGACAATAAAATAGATTATTAGGTGGAAAATGGAAAGATATATATTTCTAAAGACCAAATGCGTAAAGCAACTTCTTGTTGTACATAAGGAGTGGCTATTGGGTATTCAATTAGGGCAGGCTTAGTCGTAATTCTAGTTTGGAGAGTGATTCATGAATAATAAGGTTCTTCCTACCTTTATCGCTACTTGTGTGTTGATCCTTTTTCTATCGATAAATGTTATTGGTTTGATGAAAGCTTTCTTTTTTGTAGGGTTATATTTCTTTTTGTATTATGAGACGTTGATTGGAGAGAAATCCAGTTACTCCATTTGGTTATCTGCGCTTCTAAAGGGAATTGTTGTTATGGTTGTCGGCTACATTACGTTAGGGAAGAGTTGGGGGTTTGGGTTATTCATCTTTTATCCCATCATCTTTATCTTTCTGTTGGGATTACCTTTACTTATTCTTTATAAACCAAAAGAAGATCATAATGAGTTTAACAATCATTCGTAAGTCAATCTAAGCATGTAGGAAGAGAGAGTAAAGAAGTAAAGATCCTTTTAGTCCGGCAGCAAAAACCAACTATCGGGTGGTTCTTGTCGCTTCGACACTAAACGGACCGATAACTACAGCTTGTAGAACAATCTGTACGTTCCTGTTTCGTTTGCCTTTTAGGCCGTATCGAACGAGCCGGAGAAAGTAGAGTGACTTTAAAGAAGAAGAGCGTGGAGGAAATGAGTAAAATGGTAGGCAGCCAAAGCGGCTGCCTTTTTTTCTTGCCCTTTGTCTTCCGAATCGTAAAAGAAGCCGTTCCACTATCCTTCTCTTTGGTAGGGCACCCGAACCTTTCCAACGAGAAGTTAAGTGATCACGACAAACGGATCAAGGGGCAAAAAACTTTTAAGCTACGCTTAATCAAAAACTTTTTGTGCTAAGACCCTTGACCGCCTGACACAGCTTCTTTTTCTCCTTCTCCCGAACAAAGGGGCAAAATCATTCCCTTTAGGGGAACGAACTCGCTTCGGAAGACAAAAGGAGGAGAAAGACGATGAAGAAGAGTGTTTACGAGATGGTGACGGAAAGAATTATGGAAGAGCTAGAGAACGGGGTGGTTCCATGGAGAAGGCCATGGGTGAGCGGGGGTGCGGTGAACTGGAAGACTCAGAAACCTTATCGCGGTATTAATACATTTTTACTTCCGGCAGGAGAGTACGCGACGTTTAAACAGGTTACAGAAGCGGGAGGGAAGGTAAAGAAAGGGGCCAAATCTTATATGGTGGTGTTCTGGACGTGGCTTGAGAAGGATGAGGATGAGAAAGAAGAAAAAATTCCTTATCTTCGTTATTACAGAGTGTTCAACGTCGCTTCTCAAGTAGAGGGACTAGAGAGTAAAAGAAAAGATGAGACGTTTGATCATGACCCTATCCAAGAGGCAGAGAGAATCGTCAAAGGATATCGTGACGCTCCGGATTATACGTCTTATCGAGGTCGTGCGGTCTATATGCCGCTCATCGACCGAATCAACTGTCCGCCACTACAAGATTTTACGCTGCGAGAAGAGTATTACAGCACCCTGTTTCATGAGATGGTCCACTCTACGGGGCATGAATGTCGGTTGAAACGAGAAGCCATCGTCTCAAAACACTTCGCTTTTGGTGATGAAAGCTATTCAAAAGAAGAGCTTGTCGCTGAGATGGGAGCGGCGATGTTATGTGGGGTAGCGGGTATCGATAACACGATCCAAAACTCAGCGAGTTATATCGAGAGCTGGTTACGTGTGTTAAAAGAAGACAACCTCTTTGTCGTTCAAGCTGCCGGACAAGCACAAAAAGCAGCCGATTATATACTCGGAACAGAGGTAGAGAAAATAAGAATCGCTCCTTAAATAGGAGCTTTTTTTATGCGCATGGAGAAAAACAAATGTTTTTTATTTAAGAAAGCAGGCATCGAGCCTGCATAAAGGATTCTCAAGCTTTACAGATGAACCTCAACTAACCCTTTTTGCGACATAAGAACCAGTTGATGAATACTAAAGTAGATAACAACACTATCGACGAGATCCAAAAATAAAAACCAATGTCATAGTTTGTAATAACTGCTTTGTTTCCTGCCTCATCTAGCAACATTACCCAAGGGAAAAATGATCTAGAAGCTAATAGTAACATAAAAAAATGGCTGATGCTTGTTTTTTTCCCTCTAAACGTTTGAATCGAAATGTAAATAAAAAACAAGTTAGCATACCAACTTAAGGTAGACGCTAACAATCCCGCGAATACGCCTAACCCACCCATTAACAACAACATGATACCGGGTGCATTATCACCGTCAGGAGTAGTAAAAGCAGGTAACATTAGCGAAATACAATAAATAGTCCAGATTATTAATAGAGCAACTTTATTAAGTACTTTTGAATTTTTTTTCATTAATTTGACCTCAGGTGTATTTTAAAAAACAAAAACAAACTTACTCAAAAGAGATAAAACCAAAGGAAACAGTGATACTATTCCAACCTCTACTTCATTCCTATATGACAAGATACATGACGCACGCTCCCTACTTAATTTTCAAGCATAAATAGATTTCTACATTTTTCTACATTAACCTTCCTAATTTTTACAAAAACTTTTTTAGTAGATAAAAACGAACGATAAAATGGATATTTATGTTAATATATACTCAGTTATTTTCCATTTTTTATAGGAGAAGTGAATATGAGTATGATACCGATCATGAGACCCGCTTCCGGGGTCTATTTACACGCAGCAAAACCGTATAGAGGATTTTTAAGGTCCGTCTATATGAGTAATGATTTGATCTTTGAAGGCAAAATCTATAGATTAGTCGGTATTTTTTCTCTGGAGATTTTCCATCACCAATATAGAAAAAGGCGTTTAAAAGGTGGGTCAGTTAATCACCTTACGTTTTTATAAAGAGTTCATTCTTTAAAAATGATAATCAGAGAAGTTGGTGCATAATTGGATAAAAGAACCTTACTGTATTCTATCGGTTCTCTTCTTTGTATCGTAATCGTATTGATCCTCTTAAGAGGTCAAAACAATTCGGATGAAGAAGCAGAGATGTTAGCCTACTTAGAAAAGAAGTACGATCAAGAATTTGTTATAAGAGAAGTGGAAACTTATGATCTGGGATTTGCTGCTGGAGAGTTAATTGAAGCTCAAGCAACCCCTGTATCTGATGATAAACTTACGTTTGTTGTCACACGTCAAGAAAATCGTTCCAAGTATGAAGACACATATGAAAACATAGTGGTAGACACTACTCTATCTGAAGAACTCTCACCTAGAATTAAGGAATTAAGTGAAGATGCTCAATTTTATGTTCAGTCATCCTATGAAGGTGAATTAAACAAGCGTTTAACTAAAATATCGTTAAACAAGATTCAACCTTCAGTTGTTGTTGGAATTCCTGTGAAAACACCTTTTAGTAAAGAAGATTATATGGATCGTATCCTAACCTTATTAAATGAAATGGAAAGACAAGAATTTAAACACTATACCGTGAATATTGATTTTATTGACAGGAATAGAGAGAGCAACCTGGACAATTATATGAATCTCTCTCTAAAGGATTTGACGCAAACGGAAAAAAAGAAGCGGGACTTCTCAGAGGTTAAAAGACAGTATGAAGACTCGATTTTGGGAAAGTTTATCTATAACAGCAACGAAGTAGAGCTTAGGAATGATCCTGATTTTATCCGAAGTTTATTTAGCCAAAAATTTGTTAACAATTAAACCTGATATAGGCTAGGATAGTAAGTTGTTAAGACTTATTCATGATATACTTTTTAGTAAAGGCTTAGTGGTTAGATAAACTGTCATATACTGAACTATAGAATTCTGGAGGTGTTTTTGTGGATCGTAAAATGGAGGAACAAGTTATTACTTTTTTAAATGAAAAGCTAAATCCTTATCTGATTGTTGTTTTCGGTTCCACGGCCAAAGGAACAGATCGAGTAGACAGTGATTTAGATATCGCGTATTTGAGTGATCAAAAAATAGAGAAGTACGAGCGGTTTATGTTGGGTCAAGAGCTCGCTTCACTGATTAATAAGGATGTTGATCTCGTTGATTTAAATCAAGCTTCTACGGTGTTTGCGGCTCAGATTATACAAGCCAGTAAAACGATATTATGTAGAGATGATAAACGCAGGATGGAATTTGAGATGAAGACACTTAAAATGTATGCGAAATTAAACGAAGAACGAGAGATTGTGATCAAAAGAATTGAAGAGAGTGGATCAATCTATGAGAAATGATGTGATACTAAACAAAATCAGCATCATCGAACGTTGCTTAAAGCGGATCAATGAAGAGTACGATAACAATCCGTTAAATCTAGAAAACTTTACGAAGCAAGATTCGATTATCTTGAATATACAGCGTGCTTGTGAAGCGGCGATTGATCTTGGTATGCATGTGGTAGCAGAGAAGAAACTGGGTATCCCTCAAACAAGTCGAGAGACGTTTGATCTTCTACAGAAGAACAACATCATCACAATGGATCTATGTAAGGGACTAAAGGCAATGGTAGGATTTCGTAATATTGCTGTTCATGACTATCAAGAAGTAAATCTTGAGATTGTGCAAAAGATTATTGAAAAGCATTTGATAGACTTTAAAACTTACACAGAACAAATTTTGGCTTATAACTAGAAAATCTTGAGAGGCGTTTTTACGACTTTAGGGTTTAGACAAGAACAGATTTTAGCCAGCAATTGATTAGAATATATTCAACTTTTGTTTAACACACTGTTATCGAATTTACAGTGTGTTTTTTTGTTTAACCATAAACACTTTCTGTCTTCATAGATGGATTATAATTATAGAAAATATTTACATTATAGTATAAATTAGTGTTGTATGTGGATTTTTAATCTCAAAGTCATATGGGTATAGATGAATTCTATGTGGTAAATGAAGGAGGAGATATGATGGTGATAGTGTCTTTATGTATTTTATATGTTTTTGTAGGAGTACTAATTTTACGTTGGTTAGTAAGAATGGATACCTATGGTGGTGTTATGTTGCATTACTGGTGGTTGGTCATTTTCTTATATCCTATTTTATTTATTCACATGTTAATGACTACTCCAAACAAAAAGAATCTCTAAAGAGATTCTTTTTGTTTTGCTTTAGTGAATAGGAAATCTGACTTACTCGATTAGAATTGGGTCAGAATTGAGACTTATTAGTAAATTAGAGAGGCTAACTTTCATGTTTGAAGAAAGTTGTGCAAAAAAACGCTTTATAATTCACCTGAAAGAGATGGATGATTCCCAATACCATCTAATGAACTCCTATAATATGATGAAATTAGTTAGTTTTTAGGAATAAAGTAGCTAATTTTTTTTTTACGAAACAAGTTAAATGTTCTTATTTTTATAAAAGAATGAAGGGTTATAACTCAAATATTACTATTTAACTCCTTAGGTATGCAGGAATATGGTTACATTTACATTTATTCACATTGGGATTTTAATATAATAAAGAATCCTTTTAAATTAACCAAGCTACATAGTAAGGAGTGATAAACTACAGGAATTTATGCAAACGATTGCTTCTTTAGAACTACAAAAATGAACAGACAAGGAGAACATTCTATGAACATGTTACAAGCTCTTTACCGAGAAGATGTTGTAGATCTTTCTAAAACTGAAACATTAATTTCACAAGTTAGTTTAATCAGTTTGTGCATCCTAACCATACTCGCTATAGTTACATCTTTATTCTTTATAAAAGGTGTGATTGAGGTACGTAATGATAAAAGAAGATTAAATAAAGAATCGACCTTAAAATCATCTATCCTCTTTTTGTTGAGTTTAAGTGTACTTGTATTTTCTATGTATTTACTGCCTATCGTTTATCTTGGAATGAACTGGTCCCAGGTTCTATCTAGTAATATCTCCTGGTTAAATGAAGCATTTTATTTGTTAATAACAACTATCTCTCTTTTTACTATTTATTTTCAATTTGATCGTTTATATATAAGGGATGATCAGAAGTCATACTTCCCTTTAGTAGTTTTTAGTATTTTAAGTGGTAGCGCTTACTCATTTGTAATTTTTATTATTAATACAACACTTTCTACTAACACCTTATCCATCCAGGGACTTCTATATTACTTCGTAATAGGATTGATTGTTTATATATTCGGACAAAAGTTTGTGCGTATGAGACTGACAACTTTAACAAATAAATTAATCTATGAAAAGCGTGTAGAGGTAACCACTAATCTTTTAAAAACACCTTATTACAAAATGGAAGAGATCGGTGAAGAGCGAATCTATACAACTCTTAACAATGATACTGAGACGATCAGCAATGCTATAGGAATGATTGTTATCGGTATAACCAGTACCGTAACGATTCTGACTTGCTTAATCTATTTAGCGTTTTCCAGCATCTATGGATTAATTACTACTATAGGTATGTTCTTTGTTGCTGCCTTGTTAATCGTATTAGTCAATCGTCATGCTACAAAATTATTTGGGAAATCACGAGATGCTCAGAACAGGTTTGTGGGATTTGTGAGTGATCTAATTGCCGGGCTTAAAGAACTTTATCTTCATAAGGAACGTCGTAAAGCATTTAAGCAAGATATGATTTCTTCCTGTGACGATTATCGCCAAAAGAGAACAGATGCTGAACTCGTCGGTGCAAATGTTTACTTTGTAGGAGAACTTGTTGCCTTTATCGTTCTTGGAGGCCTTGTGTTTTTGCTTCCTTTATTCTTGGTTGATTTCAGCCTAGCGACTCTGAGTGAATATGTTTTAATTTTCTTATTCTTAAAAGGACCTCTTGATAACGTTATTAACATGGTACCCAGAATCAATGAAATGAAGGTAAGCTGGCAAAGAATTAACGAATTAAATCAGCAAGTTTCATTGTTAAACAATGAAGGTGTAACGGAGTCTCAAAAAGTAAGTGATGAAAATATTTGTTTAGAATTACAAGACGTTAGTTATCAGTATAAAAACAGCGATCAGAATGAGACTTTTGGAATTGGCCCCATTGACCTTGAGTTCTGTCAGGGAGAAGTTGTGTTTATTACCGGCGGGAACGGAAGCGGGAAATCTACGCTGGCGAAATTAATCACTGGTTTGTACCAAGCTGATGCTGGAGATGTATTAGTAAACGGTGAAAAGATAAAAGCTGAAGAGATTGGTGGATACTTTACTACCGTATTTAGTGATTACCATCTGTTTAAGAAGATGTATGGAGTTAGTCATCAAGGAAAAGAGGAAGTCATACAAAACTACCTTTCCTTATTAGGGATGGATGAAAAAGTAAGTATCGTAGACGGTACCTTCAGTACGACCAAACTCTCCACAGGTCAAAAGAAGAGATTAGCACTGTTAATTACGTATCTTGATGATCGGCCTTTTTATTTATTTGATGAATGGGCAGCAGATCAAGATCCTGAATTCCGTGAATATTTCTATATGACCCTCTTACCTGAGATGAAGACTCGAGGGAAATGTGTGATAGCCATTACGCACGATGATCGATATTTCCATCTCGCTGATAAGCTGATCAAGATGGAAAGAGGTAGAGTTGTACTAAATAAGAAACAAGAACTGATTGAGGTAGACACTTATAGAGAGACGGGAACCGTATGAGTAAATTAAAACTCTTTTGTTTTCCACATGCGGGTGGTTCTGCAACTAGTTATTATAGGTGGAATTCATTACTAGAAGACGTTGATGTGATACCAGTAGAGCTAGCTGGAAGAGGGTTAAGAGCAGGAGAATCATTTTATGGTAACTTCTCGAACATGGTAGAAGATACTTATAAGGTGGTAAAAGATAAAGCAAATGATGGTCCATACGCCTTCTTTGGACATAGCATGGGGAGTTGGTTAGGTTATGAGCTTGCCCATAAATTAATTCAGAATGGTTATCCGAGTCCATCACACATCGTTGTGTCAGCGAGAAGAGCGCCTCATTGCGAATACGATATAGAACGCAACTTTGGATCGTTAACCAGAAAAGAGCTTATCGAACAGGTTTTGAGTTTGGGGGGAACCCCCCCTGAACTGTTCGAGAACGAACAGTTATTGAATCATTTTCTAACTATTATCGAGCATGACTTTAAAGTTATAAGTGATTATACATACCACAATAAAGAAACTCTACTCGAGTGCGGAATAACGGTAATGGCAGGTAAACAGGATATACATGTTTCGACGAAAGATTTATTGGCATGGAAAAGACACACAACAGGTTTTTGCAAAGTATTAACTCTAGAGGGTGGACATTTTTATTTAAATGAAAATGAGGAAGTGTTTTTAAAGATACTCAGCGATAGTTTAACAGTAAAAGCTATTTAACTCTGTGAGAAGGAAGGTTTAGCGATTTGTTTGGAACATTAATTGATCTTATTGAAGAACGTAAACAAGTAGATAAAGGAATAACATTTATAAATTCAGGTACAGAAGAAAAACATGTCACCTATCAAGAACTCTATGATACCGCTTGCTCTTATTTGTATAACCTTCAAAAAGAAGGATTAGAAGCGGGAGATGAATTAATATTCCAAATTGATGATAACGAAACATTTATTAAGGTTTTCTGGGCTTGTATCTTAGGAGGGATACGCCCTGTTCCTGTAGCCGTTGGTACAAATGAAGAACATAATCTTAAGTTAATTAAAATTATGAAAGTGCTCACAAATCCTTATGTGATTTTAACTGAGCAAAGAAGGCACACCTTAACAAACATGCTCGAAGAAGAGAGTCTTCTGAATAAAGAAAAATTCATCATGCTCGATAATGTTACCCACATCACATTTGAAAAAGGACACATTCACCAAGCGAAACCATCTGAAATTGCTTTTATTCAGTTCTCTTCCGGATCAACATCAGATCCTAAAGGTGTTACATTAACTCATGAAAATTTAATACGAAACACCATTTCATTAATGAAGGGATTAGATACGAAGGACACTGATTCCATTATAGGATGGATGCCATTAACTCATGATATGGGACTCATCGGGAATCATTTATATCCCATCATGGGTAATATCAATCAGTTCAGTATGCCGACGATGTTATTCATTCGTCGCCCGGTTCTTTGGATCCAGAAGGCATGTGAGCATAAGGTGACCATTCTTACTGCAACAAACTTTTCATACCGATTTATCTTAAACGTGTTCAAGCCAGAGAACAATAAGGAATTAGATCTTTCTCATGTGAAATGTATCGTCACAGGAGCAGAGCCTATCTCTGCAGATTTAGAAAGTACATTTGTAGATGTATTTAAGCCTTTTGGTCTGAATGAAGGAGCAATCTTTAACGTTTACGGACTCGCTGAAGCCACTCTTGGTGTAACAATGCCAGACATCGGCGCTGGAATAAATTATGTTAATGCAGATAGGCATAATTTGAACCTGGGAGATTCTTTATCATCTGTTTCAGAAGGAGATATAAAGGGTTTTAAGCTAGTGAAACTTGGCGTCCCTTTAATAGATTGTGCTGTGCGTATCTGTAACGAAGAAGACAAGGAAGTCAAAGAGAATGTGATTGGACATATTCAAATCAATGGTGGCGGTGTCACGGGTGGCTATTATAACAACAAAAGTGTTACAAGTGATTCAAAAACAAAGGATGGTTGGTTTAGAACAGGAGATGTAGGCACTATAAGTGACGGGAATCTTATTGTCACTGGTCGTTCCAAAGAAATGATTATTATTAACGGTCAGAACTTTTATCCACATGATATTGAAGAAACAATCTCACTAGACAAAGCTATTGCAAGTCTAAAAGTCGCTGCTTGTGGTGTCAAAGTCTCTGGTGAAGAACAGGTAGCTATCTTTGTTACTTTCCGTAAACCAATTGAAAAGTTCCTGCCTCTTATTAAGCAAATAAAAACAAAGGTGAATCGCGCTATTGGTGTTCCAGTCTCCTATGTTGTTCCAATTAGTCAAATTCCTAGTACTACGAGTGGGAAAATTCAAAGAACGTTATTATCTCGCAGATTTTGCCAAGGTGAATTCGACCAGATATTAGCAGATATTCAAACTATTGAAAAATTAAAAGAAGTGGATATACAAGATAGGATCGTTGATATCTGTAAAGAGGTAAGTGGCTTAGAAAATATCGGACTAGATGAAAACTTTACATCTATGGGAATGAACTCATTATTATTAACAAACATTTATGACAAAATGAAGCAAGAATTTGGAGATGTTGAGTTTCGCTTAGCCGATATGTTTGCTTATCCAACCATACGTAAGTTCAGTAGTTATTTAGAGGGGAAAGGAAGTATCGATCTTGATGGGGTTGTCTTTCCAAGTGAATACTTCAATAAGGATACAAACAGAAAAACACAAGAATATGAGGTTACCTTTGACCGTGAAAATCTTCAGGTCCTAAAACAAGTTTCGATACAAGAGGGTACTAGGATCAATGACGTTATTCTATCCTTTTTAGTTCATCAACTTTCAAACATTTCAAAAGGAAACCCTACTTTACATGCCTTACTTGAAGCGGAAGATATTATAACCCCTCTGTTCATTCAACTTGAAGAAGTAAGTGACTTAAGCATGTTAATTCAACAGATAAAGGAAGCTAGTCATTCCATATCCAGTCCATTTGTTTATGAGACCAGTCACCTTACACAGTCAAACGTTACTAAACATCTCGATCAGATAAGCATTTTATTTGCATCATCTCACTTAGTAAAAAACGAAGAGGCGTTAGCTTTTTACGAGCTTTATTTTGAACTAACAGAACAGGAAGATGCATTAAAAATCCACATTGTCTTCCAAAATAGAAATTGGAATCAAGAATTGACGGATCTGTTTGTAGAAGAGTTTATGAGATTAATAAGCGTATTGTTTTCGAAAGCAAGCCAAGGTTGAAATTAGGGGTGACAGACATTGAATCTACGTAATTTATCGCTTGACCATCTTACTGATCAAAAGGAGATAAATGCTGGGATAAAAATCAATAAAATGAGAAACGCTCAAAAGAACTCTGAAATCGCTATAATCGGTTTCGCATCGCAATTTTCTTCATCAGAGGACAATATAGAATTTTGGGAGATTATCCAAAATGGTATTGATTGTACCAGTCCATTTCCTTTGAAAAGAAAAGAAGCTATCGATGCTTATCTAAAACTAAAGAATGAGAAAGAATATTCGTATCTCGCATCTTCTTACATGTCACAGGTAGATGAATTCGATTACAACTTATTTAGAATAAGCCCTACTGAAGCTAGTCTCATGAGTCCGTTGCAACGCCTCTTTATGCAGAACGCACTAACGGCCATCGAGGATGCGGGTTATGGTGGTGATCGTTTAGCTGGAACGAATACAGGGATCTATCTTGGTTTGATAGGTGATCTCGAAGCTTTTAAGTATCGCGAGATGATCGAAAGTGTGGACTCAAACTCTCTACCTATCGCTGCATCTGGTAACCTTGCATCCATGATACCCGCTAGGATTTCATACTTTCTTAATCTCAAGGGACCAACGATGTTGATTGACACAGCTTGTTCGTCTTCACTCGTTGCTGTAGATACTGCTTGTCGTGCTATCCGTACGGGTAACTGTGAGATGGCTATCGCAGGAGGGATTCATCTCAGCTTAATCCCACTCGATAATAGAGATCATAAGATTGGTATTGAATCTCTTGATGCTTTTACACGCTCCTTCGATGATCATGCAACTGGATCAGGACTAGGTGAAGGAGTGGGATGTGTAATCTTAAAACCCCTTGATAAGGCACTGGAAGATGGTGACAATATTCATGCTGTAATTAAGGGAAGCGCTAGTAACCAAGACGGAACATCTATGGGAATTACCGCTCCGAACCCTTCTTCCCAAGAGAAGGTACTGCTAAAGGCATGGAAAGAAGCTGATATTTCACCAGAAACTTTGGATTATATAGAAGTTCATGGAAGTGGTACAAAACTTGGGGACGGGATTGAGCTTGAAGGGATCTCAAATGCGTTTAACAGACATACTTCAAAAAAACAGTTCTGTGCTATAAGTTCGGTTAAGAGTAATATTGGCCATCTGTATGACGCTGCTGGGATAGCAGGTTTAATAAAAGCCATACTTTCTTTGAAAGAGAAGAAGTTGCCCCCATCGATTAACTTTAAGACGCCTAATCGAACGATAAATTTTGAAGAATCTCCTGTCTACGTAAATACTAAGTTACGTGTATGGGAAGAAGGGGAAACCCCTCGTAGATGCGGTGTCAGTTCATTTGGAATAAGTGGGACCAATTGTCATGTCGTTTTAGAAGAGGCACCAGTAAGAGAATCCGAAGAAGCAAATGAACCTGTTATTATGACTATCTCGGCCCGTTCAACCGAACAATTAAATGAGTTAATTATTCGATATATTCAGTTTTGCCAAACAAGTCCGTTTAATTATGAAGATTTTTGTTATACAGCAAATACCGGGCGAACTCATCACAAATTTAGGTTATCTTTTATTGTTTCAAGTAAAAGTGATCTAGTGGAAAAACTATTGATCCTAAATGATAGAAATTTTAATGAAAGCGCTTCAGGTGCGGAATTTTATTTTTTCAATGAAGCTAAACAGGTGCCAGATAAATCCATAGAGATCTTACAACGTAACGAAGTAAGAAGCTTGTTGAAACAAACACATAACATTGAAAGCCTTACAAAGGTCTGTATGAAATATGTTGAAGGAAACGCAATACCTTGGGATTTAATCTATAGAAAGCGTCCTGTGAAGATCAGTATTCCTACTTATCCGTTCTTAAAAAAGAGTAACTGGATCAAACTCCCACAGGATTACGGGTTAAACACTTCTTTTTATTCAGGAGAATGGAAATTATCAGACTCTATCGATCGCACTCATAATCCTTACAGAAAGACATTAGTATTAACAGATGAAGGCGGTATAGCAAGGAGTATCTGTGAAGAATTAAGAGTGATTGGAAGAGATGTGTACGAAATAGAGTTCGGACAATCTTATGAAGAAATATCCCCAAATAAGACCATCATAAGTGGGGTTTTGGAAGATTACGAAAGGTTAATCGAACGAATTGGCCCAATTGATCAAGTGATTCATCTCTCAATGCTTGGCATTCAAGGTGATATCGAAGATATTAATGATCTGAATAAGAGTCAAATAAGAGGTTTAAAAAGCTTATTCTATCTTGTGAAAGCGTTAGAAAACTTTGGAGAATGTAAAACTAATTTTTCAATAATAACGAATCATTCGATGACTGTTACAGGTGAAGAAAAGATTATAAAACCTGAGAATGCATCAATAAGTGGATTGGGAAGAGTCATTAACAAAGAGTTTCCAAACTTTTACTGTCGAATGATTGATTTTGATGGACAAGTATCTATTAAAGTACTCTTTGGTGAAATTGAGAGTAATAGTAATTACAATCATGTTGCATATAGAAAAGAGAAGCGCTATGTACAAGAATTCAAAGAGGTTCGACTAGGAAAAGTTGAAAAGGATTCTGAGAAAATCTATAAAGATAACGGTGTATACCTTATTACGGGTGGACTTGGTGATTTAGGTTTTGAGTTTGCAAAAATAATAGCAAGTAATACAAAAGCTAAACTTGTCATGGTGAATCGCTCTTTAATCCCAGATCGGAGTATGTGGAGAGAGATTAGTCAAGACGATGGGAGACAACTTGAATATATCAGGAAGATAAAATTACTTGAACAACTAGGTTCGGAAGTACTTATCTGTCAAGCTGATATCTCTAATTTCCAAATGATGAGTAACGTTATCGATCTCGTAAAGAATAAGTACGGCAAGATCGATGGCATCATACATGCAGCGGGTGTTGGAACATCTGTTGAAATCAAAGATCAGACCAATGAGGATTTTGATTCGGTAATCAGTGCAAAGATTCATGGAACTTGGATACTTGATGAGCTCACCAAGGACCAAAATTTAGACTTTTTCGTTCTGTTTTCATCCATTGCTTCTTGGTTCCCTGCACCTGGACAAGGTGATTATTGTGCGGCAAATCGTTATATGGATTCATTTTCAGAGTTTAGAAATAAAAAAGGCAAACGAACAATCAGTATAAACTGGTCGACATGGAAAGAAACCGGAATGGCAAAGGCAAACCAGTTTAACATCGATACTTTATTTAAGACACTCACGACACAAGAAGCTATAGATGGTTTCCATTCTGTAATAAATAGTGGGCTGAGCAGTGTTTTAATCGGAACGATTAACTATGACTGGCCGCTAATCAGTAGTCTTGAAACCGGTGATTTCGATCTTTCAAGTGATATTAAAGAAAAGATGGATTCTAGAAGAAAAGGTATAAAGCTACCTAAGAAGTCAGAGCAAGGTATTGGGAAAAAATTTATTTCAAATGATGTAGAGAACGTAGAAGAAACCTTACTTAATATCGTAAGTGATGTATTAGGTTTTCAGGAACTTGATATATACGACAGTTTTTTTGAACTTGGAGCAGATTCAATTCTAATTAAACAGATTCATACCAGATTGGAAAGTCTTTATCCTGATAGTGTCACTGTAGCTGATTTCTTTGAACACCCAAGTATTCACAAGCTGTCTAAGTTTATACAAAAGCAAGATCAGAAGGACAGTCCTAAGGAACCTTCATCCTCTCAGCCAATAGATGATCAATTGGACGAAATCTTAAATCGAATGTCTGATAGTGAAATTTCAATAGATGATGTAGTAAGCAGTATAGCTAAACTTTAAAAATTTATTTATTAGGTGGAAAATGATGGATAAAGTGTACAAGTATATCGTTGAGAATATCCAATCTGGCAATATCCAGAAACAAACAGCTATAGATGTAATCAAGATGCTTAAGAACAACGATCGTTCTGAATTACATGACATTGCAATAATTGGGATTTCATCAAAATTTCCAAAAGCAGATTCACCAGAAGCTTATTGGGAGAATATCACATCTAATTTGGACTGCAATAGTGATTTACCAGAGAAAAGGAAAGAAGATCTTAACAGATATGTTGAACGTAAAGGAGGAAATCCAGAGGAAACAAAGTTTACGGAAGCTTCCTATTTAGATGAAATTGATAAGTTTGATTATAAGTTCTTTGACCTTTCACCCAAAGAGGCAAGTCTTATGGACCCAAACCAGCGGCTTTTTCTAGAGCTCTCTCTCTCAGCAATTGAGGATGCAGGATATGGTGGAAGCCGATTAAAGAGCACCAATACAGGAGTGTATGTAGGGTTCTCCAATAACGTTAAGGATACATATGGAAAATTAATCTTTGACCAAAAAGAAGATTATAATGCAGCCTCAATTGTAGGAAACCTGGCAGCGATGCTTCCGAGTAGAATTTCGTACCATCTTGATCTAAAGGGTCCCACGTTAACAATCGATACAGCTTGCTCATCATCCTTGGTTTCAGTAGGCGTAGCGTGTGAGGCTATTCGTAACGGCCAATGTGAAATGGCTCTTGCTGGTGGGATTAAGTTGAGCCCAATACCGCTTGAAGATGAAAATGCAGAAATAGGTATTGAATCAAAAGATAGCAGGACCCGAGCATTTGATGATAAGGCGGATGGAGCAGGAGTGGGAGAAGGAGCAGGAGTGGTGTTCTTAAAACCACTCAGCAAAGCACTCCGTGATAACGATAATATCTATGCTGTAATAAAAGGAATAGCTATTAATCAAGATGGGCGATCCATAGGGATTACAGCTCCGAACCCAGCAGCTCAGACAGAATTACTAACACAAGCTTGGGAAGATGCAAAGATAAATCCTGAAACTGTATCATACATAGAAACACATGGTACGGCGACAAACCTTGGTGATCCTATTGAAATTCAAGGGATGACAAACGCATTTAAGAAATATACCAAAAATAAAAATTTCTGTGCTGTTAGTTCGGTTAAGACCAATATTGGTCATCTTTTTGAAGCGGCTGGTATAGCTAATCTTATAAAAGCGGTTATGGCGTTAAAAAATCAAAAGATTCCCCCTAGCATGTATTTTAATCAACCGAATAAACTCATTAATTTTAGTGATTCGCCAATCTATGTAAATACCAAATTAAGAGATTGGACGGTCAATGACCATCCGCGTCGTTGTGGTGTGAGTTCGTTTGGTATCTCGGGTACAAACTGTCACATCGTTCTAGAAGAAGCACCGATGTCTTCGGTTACAAAAGTGGATGAAAGCAATTATCAGATCTTAGCTGTATCTGCAAAATCTGAGACAGCATTGAAAACGTTGCTTAAAGAATATAAAAGTAAGATTCATGAAGTGAACTCTAATGAGATTTCTAATCTTTGCTTCACTGCAAATGTAGGAAGAGGTCATTATCAACATCGGTTAGCCTTTGTCTTCAAATCTCAGGAAGAATTACAGCGTTTGATGGATAACATCAAAATAAGCGATCTAAATCATAATCCTCTATACAAGTACCACAAGATAATCAAAAGTGGTACCAATATCAAGAGTGGGATTACAGAGAAAGAGTTATTGCATATGACCGATCAAGCGGAGTCTCTTATGGAAGGTGATATGACGCTTGAACAATGTGAAGAGCTTGCTCGACTTTATATCTCTGGAGCTAGCGTACCTTGGAAAAAATTATATAACGACAAGCAAATCATGCGTCTTCCAACCTATCCTTTCGATCGATCACGTGCTTGGATAAACTCAAAACAAGTAAAAAGTACCCCTGATAATAATAAAGAAGACTTATTCTACACAATAAAATGGACACCTTCTCCATTATCAAACGACACTTCAAGAAGAAGTGGTAGTGTATTAATCTTTAAAGATTCTAGTGGAAATGCAGAAATAGTAAAATCTAAGCTACCTACAGATCTTGAAATCATTGAAGTCCATAGAGGAGAATCATTTAAAAGGATCGATGAGTTATCTTATGTCATCTCTGATTCTGAAGAAGATTATTCAAAACTCTTTAAAACATTAAAAAACAGACGCATCACCAATATCATTCATATGTTCACAAAAGATAATCAGATGAATGTTATCAACGATAGAGAAGATCTGGAATTAACTCAAAAAATTGGATTATTCAGTCTCTTTTTTATAACAAAAGCAATCATAAAGAATAATTGGAATCAAAATTTAGAAATTCTTCTAGTATCAGGGACTGTTGATGAGATAACTGGTTCTGAAATTGAATTAAAGCCAGAGTACGCCTCCTTCTTCGGACTTGGAAAAACCATCAACTTAGAATATCCACACATCACATGCAGAGCTGTTGAATTGGACGATTTAACTAGAATAGATGTATTGGTGGAAGAGCTTTATTCAGATCAAACAATTTATAAGGCTGCTTATCGAGAAGATATTCGTTATATCGAAGAATTTACAGAGGTCGATTTAAAGAGCCTAGAGAAACAGAAGCTGAACTATAAAGAAGACGGTGTCTATGTAATTACGGGGGGAACAGGAGGCATTGGTCTCGAGATTGCCAAAAGTATCGCTTCCAAGCACCCTGTAAAGCTAGCGTTGATCGGGCGTACAAAACTTCCTAAGCGAGATGATTGGCATAAGATACTAGAGTCAAATGCAAATGAGAAATTTAGCCATCAGATTCGGATGATAGAGCACATTGAAAGTTTGGGTTCCACGGTAATGACTTATGCCTGCGATGTTTCAAACACCAATCAACTCACTGATACATTAGATCAGATTAAAACAGATTTTAAAAAGATTAACGGGATCATTCATGGGGCAGGTATTCCGGGAGATGGTTATTTAGTAAGAAAAGACAAGGATATTTTAACGGAAATAATCGGTCCTAAAATATATGGCACCTGGGAACTTGATCGTCTAACAAAAGACCAAAATCTTGATTTTTTCGTAGCATTTTCATCAGGAATATCTATGATTGGTGAGGCGGGACAAGGAGATTATGTAGCCGCTAACGCATACTTAGACTCTTTTGCGTCCTACAGAACGAAACAGGGACGACCCACTATAGTAATTGACTGGGTTTCTTGGAAATCAGCAGGAATGTCTGTTGAATACAACTTCAATAAAGATCTTATCTTTAAAGCCATTGATACAAATAAGGCAGTAGATGCTTTTCATGAGTTGCTTCAATATAGAATCAACCGTGTACTGATTGGAGAATTAAATAGGAACACATTATTCATGCCGATGATGTTGAACTATCCATTTGCTATCTCATCTAAGTTAGAGAACATCGCTAGAACCGATGTTGTTACACCTGTTAAACACAAGGTTATAAGTCAACCAAGTTTGTCGTCTGACGCCGTTTTGGGCTCTCAAGATGTCAGCATGGTCCTAACCGAAATTTATAAAAAAACATTAGGTGTTGAAGAAATAGATATTAATGAAAACTTTTTCGAATTAGGAGGTAACTCGTTGTTGCTCAACGAGATGCATCTTGATATTGAAAAAATTTATCCTGGCAGGGTTAATGTGGGTGACTTATTTTCTCATACGACCATCGTAGAACTGACTAAATTTATATGTCAGAACAATGACGATGTTATTATCAGTGATTCTAAGAAATCCCTTTTGAAACCAGAGAAAATACAGAATCACCATGAGGAAGATATTGCAATAATCGGGGTCTCGGTTAATATGCCGATGGCCGATGATGTAAATACGTTTTGGAGCAATATTCGTAATGGAGTAGAATCTACCAGAAGTTTTCCAAAAAATCGAGCGCAGAAAATGGATGAATTCTTGTTACATTCGGAATCAATTGAGCTCGGAGACGCTAAGTATTTAGATGGCTCATATCTTGAGAATATTGATGAGTTTGATTATAAGTTCTTTAATCTTACACCTAACGAAGCAAAGTATACAGATCCACATCAAAGGCTGCTTCTACAGACCATTTGGAAATCGATAGAGGACGCTGGGTACGGTGGGAAAATTAGAGGAACGAAAACAGGCGTTTATGTTGGTTTTGCCAACAATATCAAAGATTCCTACCAAAGGATGATATACGAAACGAATCCTGAAAAACTTCCGATTTCAGCCGTAGGAAATATCACGGCAATGATGCCAACCAGGATCTCCTACCTTTTAGACCTTAGAGGCCCGACGATGGTCATAGATACTGCATGTTCGTCTACACTTGTCGGAATTCACACAGCTGCCAATGCTATTAAGAACGGTGATTGTGAAATGGCCATTGTAGGAAGTGTTCGTATCAACCTAATGCCTGTTGATAGAGAGTATATGAAGATTGGAATAGAGTCTTCTAACGGTAAGACGATGACTTTTGATATGACAGCAGATGGTTCAGGTATGGGTGAAGGATCTTCGAGTATCATCTTAAAACCTTTAAATAAAGCTGTGGAGGATGGGGATAACATCTATGCGGTGATTAAAGGAAGTGCGATAAATCAAGACGGTTCATCCATGGGTATCACAGCACCGAATACAAAAGCTCAGACGGAAGTACTCCAAGCTGCTTGGAAAAAAGCGAACATCAATCCTGAGAGCCTAGCATTTATTGAAGCACATGGGACAGCCACTTCGTTAGGTGATCCGATCGAGATAGATGGTTTAAAAAGAGCATTCGAATCTTTTACTAACAAAAAACAATTCTGCGCAATCGGGTCAGTAAAAACAAATGTTGGTCATCTTTTTGAAGGAGCCGGCCTTGCCGGATTTATCAAATCAATCTTGGCTCTTAAATATCGAGAACTGCCACCAACGCTAAACTTTAACCAACCTAATCCAAAGATTTCTTTTTCTGATAGTCCTGTATTTGTAAACAATCGTCTCAGACAGTGGACTGGTGAGGGGAAAATGAGAGCGGGAATAAGTTCGTTTGGATTTAGTGGAACAAATTGTCATGTAGTCCTAGAAGAAAGTCCCGAAATCTATCGAAATCAAAAAGTAAACGGACCTGTGCTTCTCACCTTATCAGCAAAGAGTGAGGAATCTTTAAAAAATCTTAGACTAAAATACGAGGAGTTACTTTCTAGCGAACTAAAATTCTCACTTCAAGATATCAGTTATACAGCTAATACAGGAAGAGAGCATCATAAACATAGATTGGCTATGATTCTTGAAGAAGGAAAAGCACCTCTCTTCTTAGATGAAGAAGACTATAAACAAATGGAAATATTGAACCTTTCACCGTCTTTGAATGAAGAACTGATAAGTTCAAAATTGAAAAGATGTGAAGGTACCTATGATCACGAGACATTAAAAGAAATCGGATACCTCTATATGCAAGGGATAAATGTGAACTGGGACGAGTTCTATTTAGGAACAGTGCACAAGAAGGTTAGTATTCCGACATATCCTTTTGAAAAGAATTCATGTTGGCTCGACTCAGATTCTTTAGAAAAACAGGATTACAGCGATACGACCATACTAGATGCAAACGATAATGTTTACACGATTAAATGGGAAGAACGAGTACTTCCTGAGATGCAGGTGTCGAAATACCTTGAATCAGATATCGTAATCCTAATGAAGAATAACAATGAGTTTCACACGAACCTCGCTGCTCTCTATAAGGCGAATGGATGTAGAGTGATAGAAGTCTCGTGGGCAGAGGAGTTTAAACAGATTACAAACGATTGTTTTGAAATTTCTCATTCTGAAAAAGATCATATTCATTTGCTGTCAAGTATCGGAGAGAACATGGGGTCTATCGTTGAGGTTGTCCATCTATTTTCAACAAATGAAACAGATGTACACTCGGTAAAAGAATTAGAAATAGTACAGCAAAAAGGTGTACTAAGTATCCTTTATCTTACAAAGGCTTTAGCTCATCACGCTATTGCCCAACCTATCAAACTCAGTTTTGTGACGAAACAAGCTGTAGAGGTAACAGGTAAAGAGGACAAGGTGATGCCTCATCACATGCCATTGCTTGCATTTGGAAAAGTAATAGGTAAAGAATTTCCTAACCTCTCCTGCCAAGGTATAGATATCGATGATACTGCTTCCTATGAAGAGGTCTATAGTGAGCTTACCAAAGACTTTGAACCTATGAATTATCATGTCGCGCTTCGAGATGGTAAAAGATATTGTGAGACGTTTACAGAAATTAATCTAGAAAAGGTAGAAGATAGACCGCTTAAGTTAAGAGGAGGCGGAGTTTATGTCATCACTGGTGGAACCGGCGGGATTGGACTAGAGGTAGCTGATGCTTTTGCATCAAAAGAAACTGTCAATCTAGTATTCCTAAACCGCTCACCATTTCCTGATAAGGATGAATGGGATAGGATTTTAGCAGAAAATGAGAACTCAACCATCGTCAGTAAGATACAAAGAATGAAGAAGCTTGAACAAAAAGGATCGACGATCCAATGTATAAAAGCAGATGTTACAAGTCTAGAAGAGATGAAGCGAGTGGTTAGAGCCATCAAAGATGGTTATGGGAGAATAGATGGAATCGTACATGCTGCTGGAGTAGGTGGTACGGAAGCAATTAAGGACAAGAATGAAGAGAGTTTCAATAAAATTTTTGCTTCTAAAGTCTACGGAACCTGGATCTTAGATGAGTTGACGAAAGACGATGACCTTGATTTCTTCATCATGTTCTCTTCTGTAGCCAGTCTTTTCGTAATGGCTGGTCAGTCTGATTATACAGCGGCTAACGCTTTCTTAGATTCATATTCAACATATCGTAACAAAAAAGGTAAAAGAACAATAACAATTAACTGGTCCACTTGGAAAGAGACAGGAATGTCTGTACACCACGACTTTACAATTGATACTTTGTTCAAAGCTCTACTATCAAAAGACGCTATTGAAACACTAATGACGTGTCTTTACAAAAATGTGGATAGGGCATTGATTGGTGAAATTAATTATGATAGTCCAATCGTTAATCTTTTACACAAATCATTGTTCCATCTTTCTGAAGGAATTAGTCAGCACCTTGAAAAGATAGGAAAACCTAAAAGAGCTATTGTAAAAAAGACAGTCGGATTAAAAAGTGAAATTAAACTTATCGGTAAACAAGATGGAACATACGATGAAGTCGAACGAAAACTTGCTTTAATTTGTCAGGATATTTTAGGCTTTGATGAAATCAACGTATTCGATAATTTCTTCGAGCTGGGAGCAGATTCAATTATCCTTACACAGATGCATGCCGGCATTAACAAAGTATTTCCAGATTGTCTTGAAGTAACAGATATTTTTGAACATACGACCATCCATAAGTTATCACTATTCATACAAAATAGGACTACAAAAGTAAAGGCTTTAAAGAAGAATACAGGAAACGATGATGTAGAGAAGTCGGTGCGTTCGCTCTTTGAAGATTTAGAGAAGAACCATATTAGTGTAGAACAAGCTTTAAGCAATCTTACTGAAATTTGATATAGGAGTAATGGAATGGAACAGCTGTACAAGTTCATTATCGATCAAACTACAAGGGGTAAGATAGAAAAAGAAACTGCAATCGAATTGGTCAAAACCCTGAAAACACAAAATGTATCTAAGGATCAAGATATCGCCATTATCGGAATGGCAAGCAAGACACCCCTAGCAGACACTGTTGAACAGTACTGGGATAACCTGAAGGATGGACTAGACTGTATTACTGAATTCTCAGGTAAGCGCATGGAAGATATCGTTGATTATCTAAGATATACGAATATTCCTGAGCAAGAAATAGCTTTTAATGAAAATGGATTCATTGAAGAAATTGATAAGTTTGATTATAAATTTTTTAAACTTTCATTAAAAGAAGCCTCATTGATGGACCCACATCAAAGGTTGTTCTTAGAAACGGCTTGGCATGCCATAGAGGATGCCGGATATGGCGGTGAGAAGATAACTGGGAGTGACACAGGGGTCTATGTTGGATTTGCCAGTAGCCTAAGAGACATGTATCTAAAACAAATCTCTGAGGTCGAACCGTCGTCTCTTCCAATCGGTATGGTAGGTAACCTAGCAGCAGTTTTGCCGAGTCGTATCTCATACCTTCTTAACTTAAAAGGACCAAGTATGGTAATTGATACAGCGTGTTCATCTTCACTAGTAGCAATAGATCTTGCATGTGAAGCTATTAGAAAAGGTGATTGTTCTATGGCTATAGCTGGGGGCATCAAGCTTAACCTTCTTCCATTGAAAAATGAGCATATGACGATTGGTATTGAATCTACGGATTCAAGAACACGTGCATTTAATGATGTTTCAGATGGATCTGGGATAGGTGATGGTGCTGGAGCGGTCTTATTAAAACCGTTAACTAAAGCAATCAAAGACAAGGATAGGATTTATGCAGTGATAAAGGGGAGTGCGGTCAACCAGGATGGGAGTTCTGTGGGCATAACCGCACCTAACCCGGCTGCTCAAACGGATGTCATCATGAAAGCGTGGGAGAACGCCAAAATTGATCCTGAATCAATCAGCTACATGGAAACACATGGGACGGGCACTAAACTGGGTGATCCTATTGAAGTCAGAGGAATCAAGGAGGCCTTTCGGAATTATACAAACAAAAATCAATTCTGCGCAATCGGTTCGGTCAAGACGAACATCGGTCACACCTCTGAAGCGGCAGGGATTCTTAGTGTGATAAAAGTAGCGAAGGCTCTGCAAGAAAAGAAGCTACCTCCTTCACTATATTTTCAAAAGCCGAATCAAGCTATCAGTTTTCAAGATTCGCCTATTTATGTAAATCCTATATTAAGGGATTGGAAAATTAAAGGTGAAGAAAAGAGAAGAGCAGGAGTAAGTTCATTTGGTATCAGTGGGACCAATTGCCATGTTGTGTTAGAAGAGGCTCCATATTTAGAGAATCCAGTAGAGGAGGATGTAGAAAAAATCCTCACATTATCTGCGTTTTCAGTTAGAGCACTTCAACAATTAATTCATGGATATAAGAACATGGTTTATAAAAGAAAAAAGTTGAACCTACAAAACATGTGTTACACCGCTAATACTGGAAGAGCTCATTATCCACATCGAATTGCAATAATATTTAGAACTAAAAGTGAACTTGTAGAGAGTCTGGAAAAAGCAGAAGGATTCAACGTTGCCCATCAAGTGTCATACAGTCCATCATTAATGAGCCATCAAGAAAATGAACCGTTCCAAGGAGAAGAAGACGATAAAACTTTTATTGATCTTAGTCTTTTAGAGATTGGAAAGCGTTATGTAAGCGGTGTGGATTTTTCATGGCCAGATTTATATAGGGAGAAGAGTTATACAAAAGAACTAATCCCACTCTATCCGTTTGACAAAGAGAGGTGCTGGATAGATATTCCTGTAACTCATCTTGACAAAAAAGAATATTTTTACTCTATGAATTGGAAGAAAGAACCATTAACGGTTTCAACGATAGAAAAGGCGACAAAAGGTGTTTTAATTTTTCGAGATGAAGAAACTGTATCGAATGAGATTGTAAAACACTTTGAAGAAAAAGGAGTAAACGTCGTTTCAGTTAGATTCGGAGAAGTATCTGACTTTACTCATGATAGAGAATTTGTTATAGCAGGTGACGAGGAGGACTATGTTACTCTAATAAATTCTATAAAAATTTACGGTATCACGGATATTATTCATTGCTCAACAGTCTCTAAAAAAGGAATTGAAACGTTTGAAGATTTGACTCTTCAGCAGAAAAAGGGAGTTTATTCGATTTTTTATCTGCTAAAAGCACTCGTTAAAACAGGTTCTGATCAAAACATGTGTATGACATTATTAACATCTCACGTGCATGAAGTGACCGGACATGAAGCTGTGATCAAACCTGAGAATGCTCCAATTTTCGGAATTACTAAAACGATTGCTCAAGAGCATCCAGGTCTCTCAATCCGTAGCTTCGATATTGATGAGCATGTGAACCATCATCATATTCTTCAAGAGCTAGAGCAAGGAGTTAATTATCAAGTCGCGTTCCGGTCTGGTGAACGTTATGTTGAGGAGTTCGTTGAAGTAGACGCTTCTTCCTTAACGGATGAGGAGGTTTCTCTACGTGATGGGGGCGTGTATATCATAACGGGTGGAACGGGTGGTATTGGTCTAGAGCTTGCAAAAGATCTCGCTAGAAGACAGAGGAACCTAACGTTTGTTCTTTTAAACAGAACTTCTCTACCAGAAGCGCATCTATGGGAAGAGATTATCCAAAATGACTCTGACTCAAAACTGATTAAGAAGTTAAAAGGTATCAAGGAGATAGAAAGACTCGGAGCAAAGGTGATTACTAGAGGAATCAATGTTTCTAATCTGGTTGAAATGGCACAGATACGTGATGAGATCAAAAACTTATATGGCAAGATAAATGGTGTGATACACGCTGCTGGTGTTCCAGGAGATGGCTTCTTGTTTAAAAAAGATATTGAATCATTCAACGAAGTATTACAACCAAAAGTTTATGGAACATGGATATTAGGTCACTTGTTTAAAGAGGAAGAGCTCGATTTCTTTTTGTTGTTCTCATCAGGACTATCTCTACTAAGTGAACCGGGACATGGAGATTATTCGGCTGCAAACTCTTTTATCGATTCTTTTGCAAGTTATTACTCAAAGCAAGGCACAAAAACGTTAGCTATCAATTGGTCGACATGGAAGGAGACGGGAATGGCTGTAGATTACGGCTTTAATTACGACTCCATATTTAAAGCCATTTCTACAGAAAGCGCGCTAGAGAAGTTACATCTGGTTTTGAATAAAAAAGTATCTAGAGTACTAATCGGTGAGGTAAACTATGTTCCGCAATTTATGAAATTCCTAGATCGCTTACCGTTTGCAATCTCTGACTCTATTAATGAAAAAAGAAACAGGGTCTTACAAGATACGAAGTCCCAAGTTGACGGATCTGAAAAGCGTACCGTTTCAAAGGGGAAAGTGGAACTTGTTGGCGGAGACAGAGAGCATTTTTCTGATACGGAATTTGAAATCGCCCAAATTTATAATGAAGTTCTTGGATATAAAGAGATTGATATTCATGAAGGTTTCTTTGAACTAGGTGGAGACTCTGTTCTTCTTAATCGGATGCATACTCTAATCGAAAAGAAATATCCAGGAAAAGTAAAATTGATCGACCTTTTCAATTACACGACCGTAGCCAGTCTTTCGAGTTTTATAGCTGAGAAGTCTGAAGATACATGCTCTGATGAAGATGAATTTATCACAGACCTTTTGAGGGACTTTGAGGATGGTAAACTTTCGATTGAAGATGCACTCAAGGACATGACATAAGAAAGGGGGATAACCATGGAAAACTTAATGAGGCTTGTACTTCAAAACCTTCAAAAAGGAACTATTGATAAAACATTAGCTGGTAGTTTATTAAAGCTTGCAAAAGAAGAAGGGCAAAAACCTATAGAGGAAGATGACATCGCTATAGTTGGTATGGGATATAAACTACCAGTTGCAGAGAACTTAGATGAGTTCTTTAATAATCTAGATTCTTGTGTGGACTTTATTACGGACGTACCCGAAATTCGTAAACAAGACATAAAAGATTATATCAACCATACATCTCCTGAAGAAGTTACGGATATCAAGTATCTAAAAGGTGCTTACATGGAAGATATTGATAAATTTGATTATGGCTTGTTCCGCTTGTCTCCTAAGGAGGCTAGTCTTATGGATCCTTATCAGCGGCTTTTCCTGCAAGTTGTCTGGAATGCGATAGAAGATTCAGGTTATGGAGGTAATAATCTTTCTGGCACTCGTACTGGTGTGTTCGTGGGTTATGCGAGTAATGCAAAGGATTGTTATCAAAGGATGATCTTTGATGTGGATCCAGATTCAATGGCAGCTGCAGGAGTGGGTAACGTAACAGCCCTCATGCCAAGTAGAATTTCTTACCTTTTAGATCTAGAAGGTCCAGCAATGGTGATCGATACAGCTTGTTCTTCTGCTTTAGTTTCTGTACATACAGCTTGTCAAAGTATAAAGAACGGCGACTGTGACATGGCAATTGCAGGGTCAGTCCGCATGAATCTTCTGCCGTATGATGAAGACTATCTAAAATTCGGTCTCGAATCTTCAGATGGTCATACACGTACTTTCGATTCTAATTCAGATGGTGCTGGAATGGGAGAAGGTATCTTTGCTCTTGTTTTAAAGCCACTAAAGAAGGCTATTCAAGATCGAGATAACATTCATGCTGTGATTAAGGGCAGTGCCATCAATCAAGATGGAGCATCTATCGGGCTTACTGCCCCAAACTCTGAAGCGCAATGTGATGTCATTACAAAAGCATGGGATCGAGCAAAGATTAATCCTGAAGAACTTGTATATATTGAATCTCATGGAACAGCTACAACATTAGGTGATCCTATAGAGCTGGATGGTCTTGAAAAAGCATTTAGAAAATATACAAACAAGAAACAAATTTGTGCTGTGGGATCAGTAAAGACAAATGTGGGGCATCTTTTTGAAAGCTCCGGTTTAGCTGGATTATTCAAATGTATTCATGTTCTGAAGAAAAAGGAGATACCATCTAACCTTTACTTTAATTTACCAACATCAAAAGTAGATTTAAGTGATTCACCGGTTTATATCAATAGTAAACAAAACAAGATTCAATCTAAAACAAATAACCCAATCAAGTGCGGTATTAGTTCTTTTGGTTTTAGTGGAACTAATTGTCATATCGTCCTAGAGGAAGCTCCAGTTTTAGAGAAGGAAATAAATTCTACCCAACGGCATGTTTTTACACTCTCGGCAAGAAATGAAGATACGCTTATGGAATTGATCAAGAATCATGCTGAATATATAAATGAAAAGAATCCTACGATTGAGGATTTATGTTATACCGCTAACACTGGCAAGAGTCACTATAACTGTCGTATGGCTGTAACAGCAGGGTCTATTAAAGAACTGCGTGAAAAGATAGAAAACATACAAGGTAATGGGTTAAATATTGTACAAGAAGGAATCTACTACGGAAAACATAAAGTAGTCCCTTCTAATAAAAAACAACCACTTGAATGGGAAATCACTGAAAAAGAAAAGAATCAACACAAAAAAGATGCCAGCAGTCTTATTGAAAAATTCAAGGAAATAGAAGACCAAGACACACTCAATTCTTTAGTGCTTCTTTATATAAAAGGAGTAGATATAAACTGGTCCTCTCTATATAGAAGAAAAGAAGTTCAAAAGATAAGTCTTCCAGGATATCCATTTGAGAAGACACGATGCTGGATTGATATTCCAAAAACAAAGCCTAAAAAAATTTCGAAAGCTCCAGCAAAAGATGATCGTTTTTATTCAATGACATGGAAACAATCGCCTATTATTTCTTCGGAAAAATGTCCGGTCGAAAAGGGTACAACCATGTTTATTAGTGACAGGGATTCAAGGAGTATCCAAATCATGGATCACTATCGAAGCACTGGCATGAATGTGATTGATGTGACCTGGGGAGAGAGTTTTAAGAAACACACTGCTACTAGTTTTACCATTTCAGGTCAGGAAAAGGATTTCTTTCAACTCGATTTTTCAACAGTAAACAGGATTGTATTAGCATCAAATTTAGATTATCGAACTGGGATGAAAACGCTAAAACATTTAGAAACCAATCAGAAGAAAGGATTGTTTTCGTTGTTTTACTTGACGAGAGCACTCCATAAGTTCGGAGTTAAAAGAGATGTTGACATCATCTTAATTTCTGAGTATGCGTCAGAAGTAACGGGCACAGAAATACGATTACAGCCTGAGAATGTGACTTTGTATGGAATGGGGAAAGTGGTAAGAAAAGAACACCCTAACTTCCGCTGTCGAGCTATAGATATTGATGAGTGGACTGATTCCAAAGAAATAATTAACGAGATAGAGCATGATGAGAAGGGTTACATGGTTGCATACCGAGATAGTGGTCGGTATACAGAAGTGTTTTCAGAGATCGATTTAGATTCTTGTGAAAACCATCCATTGATGCTTAGAAACGAAGGAGCATACATCATTACTGGAGGAACAGGTGGGATTGGTCTTGAAGTTTCAAGATATCTATCTAAACAGAATAAGATCAACCTTTATTTAGTAAATCGTTCAGCGTTTCCAAATCGCGAGAGATGGGATGAATTAATCAATAATGACGCCTTTTTGTGTCAGAAGATTAAGATAATAGAGGAGATTGAGAAAACAGGATCAACTGTAAACTGTATCCAAGCAGATGTAACAGATGTATCTTCTATGACGGCGTTGATCAAAAAAATTAGGGATAAGCACGGAACTGTTAACGGAATCATCCATGGAGCAGGTGTGGGGGGATCAGAGTTCATCATAGATCGAACAATGGAAAGGTTTAAGAATATCTACGATCCAAAAGTAGTAGGTACATGGGTTTTAGACCATGTGACAAAAGAGGAAGAACTGGATTTCTTTGTTAGCTTTTCATCGATCGCCACTATATTCGATGCACCTGGTCAAGGAGACTATATTGCAGCTAACGCGTTCTTAGATTCTTTTGCTCATTATCGTAACAAACAGGGTAAGCGGACAGTTACTGTGAATTGGTCAACTTGGAAAGAGACAGGGATGGCAGTACACCACAATTTTAATATTGATACTCTCTTTAAAGCGATGTTAACAGAAGATGGCATCAACGGGTTAGACAAAGTATTAAACAAAAGGGTTCCTAACGCTTTGATTGGAGCCGTTAATTATGAAAGTAAGCTTGTACACCTATTAAATTCATTCTCTTTCAATTTATCAGAAAAGATTGCTGAATACCTTTCTACTCTTACTGGAGGAGTAAAAAAGCGAGTTAAGAGCGACAGGATAGCTTTGGACAACCTCTTGTTAACAGGTAGAGAAGATAACAACTATACACCAACTGAAACGAAGATTGCACAAATTTGGTCTGAAATCCTTGGTTTTGCCGAATTAGACATTTACGATAACTTCTTTGAACTAGGAGGGGACTCTATTTCTGCAGTTAGAATTACTGCTTTAATATCTGAAAAGTTCCATGTTGAAGTTAGTATTGAAGACGTATTGTCATATACAACCATCCATGACTTCTGTGAAAGATTAGACCAATTCGCGTATCACAAGAAAGAGGATGAGTTCTATTCATTGATTGAGAGGCTAGAACCGGTAGAAGAGTATCCGGTTTCTTCTGCTCAACAGCGACTCTATCTCCTGAACGAATTACATGTGGGAAGCTTAAGATACAACATCACAAAAGCAGTTCGGTTCGAAGGGGATCTAGACAAAATAAGGGTGGAAAACATAATAAAACGGCTCTTAGAACATCATGAAGTTTTAAGAACATCGTTTCATTTCAAAAAAGGCAAATTGACTCAAAACATCCTGCCAACAGTTGATTTTAGGCTAGATTATGTAGAGGCTGATGAATCTAGTATTAAAGATATTATCAGTGAGTTTATACAACCGTTTAACTTAAAAGCTGCACCACTCTTCAGATGTTTATTAATCAAGATATCTAGAGATCAGCATATTTTGGTATTCGATATGCATCATACCATCACAGATGGAATCTCAATGGAATTACTTATCAAGGATTTTATCAGTCTTTATGAAGACACGGAACTTGACACAATTCAATATCAGTACAAGGACTATTCACTTTGGCAACAAAATACAAGGGAACACCAAAAGATTGTAGAACAGAAGGAGTATTGGAAGTCTCTGCTTGAGGGTGAGCTTCCTAGAGCATCTATTACACCTGACTTTCCATTAATGGAGAAAAGTTTACAGGCTGATGAATTGAGCGTAGGAATTAATGATGAGTTATTCGGAAAATTGCAAAGGTTATCGAGGGAATCTGGTTCTACGTTCTACATGATCTGTCTTTCTGCTCTAAACTTATTGTTGTTTAAGCAAGAAGGAAGTCAGGATATCCTCCTAGGATCACCGATTATAGGGAGAACAAACCCTGTACTAGGAAATACGGTTGGTATGTTTGTAAATACGGTCGTATTAAGGAACCACTTAAACAAGGAATTAGTTTATTCTGAGTTTCTCTCCCGAGTAAAAGAGAACATGATGAGAGCATTTGAAAATCAAGACTATCAATTTGATGACTTAGTTTCCGAGTTAAGCATTGACCGTAGTAAAAATCAAAATCCTCTTTTTGATATTCTATTTGTTTATCAAAACGTAGGGATGAATCAACTAGACCTAAATGATCTGCAAGTGACAGATTACCCTCTTGCTAAGACATCAAGTGAATTTGATCTGGAGTTTGAGATCTTGGACACAAGAGAAAGATTAACACTCAACATCGTCTACAACAAGGACCGATACCTTAAAGAAACAGCAAATAAACTGTTACAAGACTATATCGAAATCTTAAATAATATTTGTGATGAACCCTATAGAACGTTACAAGATATTTGTTTAACAAAAAAGGAATCTAGCATTCTGGATATCCAGTTTAACTTTTAAAACAAAAAGGGGGAGATGTTATGAATATAGGTGTTATTGGGGCAGGGGTAATGGGGATGGGCGTAGCTCAGAGCCTCGCACAATCAGGTCATGAAGTCACTTTAATTGATATCGCAGAGGAAATCTTAAATTCAGCAAAAAAGAAAATTCACAACAACGTACGCTTTCACGCGCTATTCAATAAAGATTTCAACAAAACTGCTGATGAAGTATTGTCTTTAATTACGACGACTACGAATTATTCTGAGTTAAGTGATGCAGATTTTATCATTGAGAACGTACCGGAAGACTGGGATATAAAAAAGAGTGTTTATGAAAAAATCATTAAAATTTCTAAGGGTGATTGTATATTCTTAGTTAACACATCGTGCATTTCTATAACGAAAATTGCTTCACTCACTGATCGACCTGATCGAGTTTTTGGTGTTCATTTTATGAACCCTGTTCCTGTAAAGAAAACAGTAGAAGGGATAAAAGGCTATCATACATCGGATGTTACCATCAGACATACTAACGACCTTCTAGCTTCAATGGGTAAAGAAATTATCGTAGTTAACGATTATCCTGGATTCGTCTCTAACAGAATCTCACACCTTTTAATGAATGAGGCCGCTTATGTTGTCCAAGACCAAGTAGCAGATCCAGCACAAGTCGATGATATCTTTGTGAAGTGTTACGGACACACGATGGGTCCGCTCGCTACAGCTGATCTTATCGGGCTTGATACAGTCGTAAATTCATTAGATATTCTCTACGATAGTTATCAAGATTCAAAGTTTAGAGTATGTCCACTCTTGAGGAAAATGGTAGATGCTGGTCTACACGGAAGAAAATCAGGGCAAGGTTTTTTTGAATATGAAACGGAAGAAATGTTCATCAAATAAATTATAAAACAATGGAGGAATATGAATCATGGAACAAATTGAACCGAAAATAAAAAAATTTCTATCAAGGTTTTTTAAAAAATATGAAATTCAAAACGATGAGGATATTTTTAGCTTAGGATTCGTAAATTCACTTTTTGCTATGCAACTCGTTCTTTTTATTGAGCAAAACTTTGAGATTAGTGTTGAAACACAAGATATGGATCTTGAAAATTTTCGAACTGTAAATAAAATGATAGCTTTTGTTGAGAAGAAGCTGAATCAAGAGGTCTCAATCTAGAAACTACTAAATATGGCTCTAAGGATGGAGAAAAAAGATGATCATTGAACTTACAGAAGAACAAATAAGACATAAAGAAGAGTTTAGAATATTTGCCGAATCCAAAGTACTACCGTTTGCTAAAGAACATGATGTACATGAACGTATTAATCCGAAAGTAGTCCAAGATATAGCTGACATGGGCTATATGGGTTCTATGATTTCAAAGCGTTACGGCGGAAAACAATGGGATAACATCACAATCGGTCTCTTGAATGAAGAAATTGGAAAGAGCTGTTCCGCGGCACGAGTTTTACTTACTGTGCATGGTATGGTAGCGATTGCTATCTCCAGGTGGGGGACAGTAGAACAAAAAGAGAAGTGGTTAAAGTTATTGGCAGAAGGAAAGAAGATAGGTGCATTTGCTCTTTCAGAACCTGAAGTTGGAAGTGATGCGAAGAACGTTCAAACGACGGTCATTGATGACGGAGATTCATTCTTACTTAACGGGAATAAGAAGTGGATTACTATGGGTCAAATTGCAGATGTATTTGTTATTTTTGGTCAACTCAACGGATCAGTTACAGCGTTTTTAGTTGAGGCTGACACACCAGGTTTTAGTGTTAAACCTATGAGAGGGCTGCTTGGCGCAAAAGGGTCGATGCTTGCTGAACTTCATTTAGATAATTGTAGGATTCCAAAAGGAAATATTATAGGAAAAGTTGGTACAGGTCTAACTCACATTGGTTTATCCTGTCTAGATTATGGAAGATATACTGTTGCGTGGGGTTGTATCGGTCTTGCTCAAGCTTGTCTAGAGGCAAGTGTGAAATATGCTTCTGAGAGAAAGCAGTTCGGAGATTTCTTGAGCAGTAACCAATTGATTCAGAAGATGATTACTGAAATGACGGTAAATATAAAGGCCGCAAGACTTTTGTGTTACCAAGCAGGTTACCTTAAAGATCAAGGGGATCCAGATTCTATTATGGAAACATGGAATGCAAAATACTTTGCCTCAATCATCACTAGTAAAGTAGCGAACGATGCCGTACAGATTCATGGAGGAAACGGGTGCCATGATAGTTATCCTATAGAGCGGTACTTTAGGGATGCAAGGATCAACGAGATCATAGAAGGTACGACGCAGTTACATGAAATGCTAATTTCTAGAGAAACTTTTCGTCAAGCACTATAACAAAGGTGGGTTAAATATGATCACAGAGGTAAGTACAAGAAAAATAAAATGTGTAATTTGGGATTTAGACAATACTGTATGGAACGGGACCCTATTAGAAGATTCTGAGGTTACACTACGGACAGGTGTAGTAGACATAATTAAAGAATTAGATCAAAGAGGCATCTTGCAATCTATTTCTAGTAAAAACGACTATGAAAATACTATGAAAAAACTGAAAGAATTACAATTAGATGAATTCTTCATCTACCCTGAAATAAACTGGAATGCAAAATCAGGGTCGATAGAAAAAATAGTAAAGTCCATTAATATTGGAATGGATACCATTGCATTTATCGACGATCAGCCTTTTGAGAGAGAAGAAGTCAATTCAGTTCTACCAGAGGTTCTAACCATTGATGCAGCAGAATTATCAAGCATTTTAGAGATGGATGAGATGAACCCCACTTTCATCACTAGTGACTCAAAGAACAGAAGAAAGATGTATATGAGTGACATCGATCGAAAGAAGATAGAGGATACATTTGAAGGACCTCAAGAGGAATTTTTAGCCAGCCTACAAATGAAGATGGTTATATCACCAGTTGAGCTTGAAGACTTGCAGCGGGCAGAGGAATTGACTGTTCGCACTAACCAGTTAAATACTACAGGCTATACTTACTCTTATGAAGAGCTTGCAGAGTTTAGAAAATCACCTAACCACAAACTTTTTATAGTTGAACTGGAAGATAAATACGGATCTTATGGAAAAATTGGTTTATTGATGGTAGAAGTTGTTGGTAAAGAGTGGTGGGTTAAGCTCTTGTTAATGTCTTGCCGGGTTATGTCCCGAGGAGTGGGGAGTGTACTTATCACTCATCTACTAAAATTGGCTGCTAGTGAGTCTGCCAAAATAAAGGCCGAATTTGTAGAAACATCTAAAAATAGAATGATGTATCTTACTTATAAATTTGCTGGATTCAAAGAAGCAGAACGTAATGGCAATCATATTGTTTTTGAACATGACTATTCAAATCTTCAGGATTATCCAGAATATGTTGAGGTCATCGTAAAGTAGAAAATGGACGATCCTTTAGGATAGAAGGGGAAAATTATGGAAAAACTAGCATTTTTATTTACGGGACAGGGATCACAATATGTTGGGATGGGAAAGTCACTCTTTAACCAGCATGAAATCGCCAGACAGACTTTTGAAGAAGCAAACGATGTTTTGGGTTATGACTTAAGTAAAATTTGTTTTGAAGGTACGCTAAGTCAGTTAACAAAACCTGAAATTATTCAACCCGCACTTTTAACTCTCAATGTAGCTAATTATAGAGTGTATATGGAGCAGGTTGGAATTGCACCGCACTTTTTAGCCGGCCACAGTTTTGGAGAATATGCTGCACTAGTATGTTCAGGTGCACTAACATTTGCAGATGGTTTACGATTGGTCCAATATCGTGGAGAGTTAACGAAGTTAATCATGGAAAGTAATAGTGGTGCGATGACAATCATTGATGGTTTAGCCGAAGAGGTCATAGAAGAAGAGTGTAAAAAGCTGAGTACCAATGATCATTTTGTAATGATTAATACATTTAATGGACCTAACCAATTTGGAATTGCAGGGCATCAAGATATGGTAGAGGAAATGGAAGGTATCCTACTTGAAAAAGATGCACAAATAACACCTTTACTTGGAAACGCTCCATTACACACTCCTTTGATGGAGAGTATCATCGAAAAGTTCTCAGACTTTATCGATACTATTAATTTTTATTCTTTCAGGTGTCCAGTAATTTCTAACGTTACAGCTAAACCCTACGGAACGGCTGATAATATTAAGGATCTATTACTTAAACAGTTAATAAAACCCGTCCAATGGATTGATACGATGAACTTCCTTAAACGCTATGGTGTAACCCATGCTATTGAGATGGGACCACAGAATATACTGGGGAATTTGGTTACGACCAATACTCCATCTATTAAAGCTCTGTGTTATTCAATCAAAGAGGATCAAAAAGTGATAAATGAACTTTTTCCTGCTAATCACCATCTCAGAAAACATATACCGACAGTAGTTACTCGTTGTCTGGCTATAGCAGTAGCTACACCTAACTTGAATCATGATGAAGAAGAGTATCAAAAAGGAGTTATTGAACCTTATCGTAATATCCAGACCCTGCAACAATTGATTGAATCTGAAAATCGTCAACCTAACATTGAAGAGATGAGAAGCGCCCTGAAAATGCTACAATCAGTATTTGACACGAAGAAGATTTCAGAAGAAGAACAAAATGAATGGCATCATCATATTCTTCATGAGACAGGTACTTATTACTTATTAAAAGAAAAACAAGTACAGACTATTTAGTCAAAGACTTTAAACAAAAGGCCAATACATCTCAATCATGTTTATTGGTCTTTTTGTTTACCTTTGGAGGACTTTATGAAACTTGATAACAAAACTTTAGTAGACGAAAACGAAAAGAACCTATTCTTAAAAGATGGACATTCAGAATTTAAAATTGATTCTTGTTTTACCTATAACTTATCAGACCAGTTGTTGATTGATCTAAAAAAGATGTCAAATCATTCTGTACAAGGCAGGATATTAATACTTTCATCTATTATAAAAGTTTTATTATATCGATATACAGGTCATTCAACCATACCGATTGGTATACCTTCAATCGATCGTACAAGAGATAACATCTACACCATCACTACTGAGAAAATTTCTATCCTTTCATTTAAAGATTTAATTCTAAGTGTCCAACAAGAACTTAACCAAGCAATATCTCGTAATCAAAAGGATATAAAGAGCCCATCCGTAATCGTTACTCATGAACTGATACATAAAAAATTTGTTAGTAATGGGAATACGGATATCATGTTTTCTTTTGAAGAGATAGAAGAAGATTTATTATTGCATGTTCACTATTCTTCATCACTATTTACAGAAGAATTTATTAAGCAGGTTACAGGTCACGTTCAAACGTTATCACATAGCTTATTAAATAATCCTGGAGAACTTCTATCGACTGTGCAGTTTCTTGATGAAAATGAGATTTTTCATCTTACTCAAGAATTGTACAATACTCATAAAGATCTTGATAATAATCTTCTTATACATCAACAATTTGAAAGACAAGCTGCTATAACACCAGATAAAATAGCAGTGATCTTTCAAGCCGAGACATTTTCATACAAGTATATAAATGAAGAAAGTAATAAACTTGCTCATTACTTAAAAGATAATTACTCAATATCGAAAGATAACCCTATTGGTTTGTTAATGGATCGTACTGAAAAAACAATTATTACAATTCTGGCTATCCTAAAATCAGGTGGATGCTATATTCCAATGGATAAGATGTATCCAGAGGATAGGATTATAGATATCATTGATGATTGCAAGATGAAAGTCCTTATCACTGAGAAGGACTATGCAAGCACTGAATTGCTTCAACGAATCCCTTTATTAATACTTGAAGATACAATTATGGAAATCGACCAATATTCGATTGAAAACCCAGTGATTCAAACGAAGATATCTGATCTGGCATATATTATTTTCACCTCAGGATCCACGGGGAAACCTAAAGGTGTAATGATTGAACACCAAAATGTTATCAACCTCGTTACACATATGAATGAACTCTTACCAAACATTGCTGAAGAAGTTGGTTTGGCAGTAAACTCATTTTCTTTTGATATCTCTGTTATAGACCTATTCTTTTGTCTATCCAACGGCATGACGATAGTCGTTCATCCTCATGACGAAATACAGTATGAGAACTATGATCGGTACCTTTCTTTAGGACAACCCATCACTTTTCTACAGACTACACCCTCTCGATTAAAATTATTAATAGGAGATACAAATTCAACAAAATTTCTTCAATCCCTTCAAATGATAATGATGAGCGGTGAGAATGTACCAACAGAAATCATTAAGAACCTGAGGAAATTAACAAAGGCAAAGATTTTTAATATGTATGGACCTACTGAAACAACGGTATGGTCTATAGGAACGGAAATACATGAGAAGATGAATCTTGTTCCAGCAGGATTACCCGTTCTAAATACACCCATTTATATCCTGGATCATAACCTGCAGTTAGTTCCAAAAGGTGGTATAGGTGAGCTTTATATAGGTGGAAAAGGTGTATCTCGTGGATATATTAATCGAGAAGAGTTAACCACTGAGCGCTTTATTCAGAATCCTTTTCTTAATAAGACAGATTGTATATATAAAAGTGGGGATCTTGTACGAATTCTTCCTGATAACACCTTATTTATTATAGGTAGAATGGATTCTCAAATAAAATTAAACGGATATCGAATCGAATTAGAAGAAGTGGAAAGTGTCCTGAAAAATCATGAGAATGTTTCTGACGCGTATGTTTTGATTCAACAAGAATCTGATAAAGAAAAACTAGTAGCGTATATAAAATTTACGGATAACTCCATTAAAGAAAATGAAGTACGTGAATTTCTAAAGAAGAAACTACCGAGTTATATGATTCCTCACAAGTTGTTAAAGTTGAATAGTATACCGCTAACAACCAATGGGAAACTGGATACTAAGAGTTTGCATTATTACAGTGAAGAACTAAATAAGGAAAATAAGAATATGGTTTTCCCACGTAACAAGATAGAAGAAGAACTACACTTGATTTTTAAAGACACGTTAGAAATTGAGAATATAAGTGTGCATGATAATTTTTTTGATATAGGTGGACATTCCCTTATGGCACTTAAGATTGTTGGGATATTACAAGAAAGATTGGATAAAGAAATCTCACTTGGTGATTTCTTTACTACTCCTACTATTTCAGGTATAGCAGAGAATCTTAGTAAAAGTGAATTGAATAAAGTAGTCAGAAGATATAATGTGGACTTTTCACCTGATAGTTATTACTATTTCTTCCCTTGTATTTACGCAGCAGTAATTGAAAAAATGAAGCACGAACTCAAAATCAAAGTGAAAAAGAGTTTTATTCCTGCCATAGAAGGTTATCCACTACTAGGGTATAGCTATGCATTGAATTCGACTGAAAGAGCTGAAGGTTTAGACTACATGGCTCCGATTTTTGGTAAGTTTGCTGATTTTAAAAGTAATGAAGAACGATTTGATATTCAAACTACTAACCATAGTTTTGATAGCTTAGGAAAAGCGATCAATTGGTGTGAGGAGCAACTGAGTAAAGGACGTTTAATAGTAGCTACCGTAAATACTTATTACCTTCACTATACCAGTGATTACATGCTCGATCCGGATCATTGTTTAGAAAAATTTAATGATAAATATAAGAGGAATGAACCATTTTTAAGTCATGCACTGATTCTGGTAGATATAACAGAGGAAGGATTCGTGGTCTTTGATTCAAACTTTAATTACTTTGGATTAGTACCAAAAGAGGATTTCCATAACGCGTTCATGAATCTCAAAGGGCTTCCCTTTTTAAAGGATCATCCTGCTTATCTTAATAGTGTTCCTTATTCAGTAGCTGACATTGATGTAAGTAGAATCGAATTTAATGAATCACAAATAGCAGAAGAGATTTTTGCTAAGTTGATTACAGGATACTTTAGAGAAGACAAAATTTCGCATGTTCACGAGGGAATTGAAGCCCGAGCTTTTATCGGATTGAGGGCGATCAATGAATTAATCTCTGTTCTTCAAGAATATAATGACCCTACTTATCATAAAGATGTTCGTTTTTTAATTCTAAAACTCTTTTTCGTTTGGAATCATACATTTTTATTTTTGCATGATTTTTTACAAGATGTATCTATTACTTATCCTGTGAGTCCAAACGACTTAAAGAACTTACTAAACATCTCAAACCAATGTAAAGAATGGTCACTTAACATTGAGAACGTTACTTCTTCTGAATTTGAAGAGTATATTAATAAAATGGTATTAGAGTTAAAGCAATCAAGTCAAATGATTTCAATAATGTTTAATAGATTAAAAGAAAAAACGCATTATATGCAACTTCAAGAATAACGTGATAGGAGGATCTCAGTGGAGATCTATGCAGTTCAGCTCGAAAAAATTCCTCAAGCATTGTATGGACAGTTGTTATGTATGTTGGATAAAGATAAACAGCAAAAAATTAACCGTTTTGTTAGATGGGAAGATGCCCATAGAAGTGTTCTAGGAGACTTACTTTTGAGATACCGATTAATAGCAAAAGGGGTTAAAGGAAACATAAATTTTTCTAAGAACTCGTTCGGGAAACCTTTCATTAGAGAGAATGGGCATTTCTTTTATAACATCTCCCATTCAGGTGAATGGATTCTCTGTGTAACAGGGAGTGTAGAAGTGGGAGTAGATATTGAAAAGATCAACCCAATCGATTTAAACTTAATGAAAACCATTTTTACAGATAGAGAAGCGCAACTGCTATTAAAACAACCATCATCTGACCGTTTACCTTTGTTTTATAACTTATGGACATTAAAGGAATCATACATCAAAACAGTTGGAAAAGGTATGTCCATACCTTTGAAGTCGTTTGATGTGAGTCATGTTATCACCAACGGAGCAAGTGGGATAATTCAACAGGATAATCATCCCGTTTATTTGAAGTCTATAGATTTCGATTCTGGCTATAAGGTATCGGTAGGATCCTTAGATTCTAATATAACAGATAAAATTAATAAAATATGTGTGTCCGAACTTATCAATGTATTGCTTCCAACAGGTCAAAGACAAATATGACATGATCAATTAGACTTATATACAAAGAAATGCCTAATTAATTACCTATATAGGTTTTTAATTAGGCATTTCTTTATTCTTTATCTTTGAGCGATGATTGGATCTGGTGGCTCTTCAATTCCAAATGGGATGTTTGTTGTAGTATTAACTAGTAACGCTAAAGAAAAACTTAAAATAAGAGTTTTTAAAACGAGTTTCTTCATTAATATAATCCCTCACAGTTAATTTAATTTGTTCATAGCCATTATTGCTTTTGAATAAAAGGTAGAAGATTGTTTATACTTAAATTCATTTTCATAATACTTAGCAGCAACTTGGTAAAACTCTGCAAGATATACCCAATTTTGTTTTTGTTCGAAGTATTGAATAACTTCAGATTTAAGATATTCAAAGGTCGTGCTGTGATTTTTACCTAAAGAAAATACCAGATGATAATAAGAGATTAAGATATTGAATTCTAAAAGCGACTTATTGCCTTGTGTTAATTTTAATCCTTTTTCAACTAGCATCATACCTTCATGAGAATTATTAAGGTTTGCATACTCTTTAATCAATGAGTATACAGTCTTAACTTGAGATAATGAAGGTTGGTTTTGTTTATAATCTAAACTTTGTTTGTAATAATTTATTGCGCTTTCTGAATGCTCTCTTTTTGATTCTATGTATCCTAAATTTTGATATATAGAACCTTTTAACTTATCATCATCAAATGCATTTGCAATAGTTGCAGCAAGTTCAAACTGTCTGATAGCTTCTTCCCAATTCTCGATTCGTTGATTAATAATTCCAAGAAGAATGCGGCAATCTGCGCAGCGTTTGAATAAATAATTCTCTTCAAAATGCTTAAGTGCGATTCGTGTGTAATCAAGGCTCGCAATGTTTTTCCAAAGCATATTCGTTACAAGTCCTAAAAGATAATACAAATATCCTTTTTCCCAGATATGTAATTTCAAGAGAAAGATTAGATTCTCGGCACTCAACAAAGCTTTATATGATTCGGAATATTTTCCCTCGTAGTAACAACTCACCCCCTTCACAAGAAAGAAATACAGCCTACTTTTGTTTTTAAATAGATCTTCTAAGATGATCACTTCGTTAAAATGTTTTTTAGCAATCCTTGGTTTAGGATCAACCATTAAATAAAAAAGAGTCTGAGAGAGCGTAAATCGCAATCGGTGTTCTATATTCGTAATTGTAGAATTTTTTAATTTTGTATAGAGATTACGAGCAAGTTCAACGTCTTTAAAAAGTATGCTTTTAGTCCAGTCATCTATTAGTAATTCTAATTCCTGATTGTGGTTTTCATCGTCAAGGTCAACACCTAACCGTTTACCAAGAAGTTGAAGTATATCTTCGGATGGAACCGTTTGCCCATTTTCGATTTTACTTAGGTAAGAAGTGGAACAAATACCTAATGCTAGTGTTTGCTGTGATATGTTCAAGGTTTTTCTAAAATATTTTATTTTTTCACTGGTTTCCATAAGTGACCAAGCCTTTTACCTAAATTATAACTTAAATTGAAAGTTTTGGACGATTTTTTATCCCTTACATTTAAAATTCATGTGAATTCACAAAGAATGAAATTATAGACTTCTAGTTAATTTCATATACCGTATATAAAAAATACCCATCATTTATTGATGGGCATATAATCTCATTTATTACTCATTTAAGCACTTTATTCGCTTAATCTTATAAACACATAGTTAAATATTTATGAGCTTATTATATTAATATTAGTAAATTTGACACTGTCCATTTATAGTAAGTATCTGTACTATTTTACCAGAATATGATTTTATATGTAATCATGTTCCATAAAATGGTGAAAAGAGGGTACATATGGTCAAGGTAGGTAAATCGATAACTAAACCATTACTAATCTGGATAATGGTAGTAACACTCGTGTTAACCTCCATTCCATGGACAGAAGCAAAACCAAGAGTGTTTGCGCATGGAACAGAAAGTCACGGAGAGGAAACAAAGGAAAAGAAAAACAAGAAGAAAGATAATGTTGAACGACTTCATGAAATTAAAGAAAAGCGCACAAGTCATTCAAAAACGTTTAAAAACAGCGATTTAACAGAAACGACTGAACTTTTTTCTAGCCCCATATATTATAAAGAAGAACCTAAAGGAAAATGGCTGGAAATTAATAATAATGTTTCAGAAGACATACACGATGAAGCTGAAAAAGGAAAATTCAGATATAAGAATAAAGCTAACAAGTTTTCTTCTTATTTTGCCAGTCATGCTAACAAGGAAATTTTTAAAATTAAAGAAGAGAACCATTGGCTTTCTTATTCAATCACTGGAGCAGCTAATGCTGTAGCTAAATCAAAAGATAATAGTGTTATCTATAAAGATATTTTTAAGGATACTGATGTTAAGTATTTAATAGGGGCTAAAGGGATCAAAGAGGATTTTATATTTTACAAGAATCCTGATTACAATGAAATTACTTTTGATGTTAAATCAAACCTAGAAATTAAGCAAAACGAAGACAAGTTTAACTTTATAGATAAAAAAACAAATAAAGTAATTTGGTCTTTTGAACCTGTTTTCTTGAGAGATGCTGAAGATAGAGAGTCTCGCAAAAGCTATTTTGAATTAAAAAAAGAGAACGGTAAAAACACCTTAGTTCTACATTTAGATAAAGATTTTCTATCTGATTCGGAAACAAAATATCCTGTTACATTAGATCCAACTGTTATAGGTGGAAATGCTACTAATAATAAAGATGCTTATGTTGGCGAAGTTTGGAACAATGTAAACTATGGGACTGATGCTGAATTAAGAACGGGGTACGCCCCTACTGTAAATAACCATCGTTCGTATTTAAAATTTGGAGATAGTTTACCTAGTTTAAATGGTGATCTTTTAACAGGCGCAAACTTTAAGGCCTATAAATGGTATGAACCTGGGAGTGTAGATACAACTGTCAATATATTAAAGGCTACTGCTACTTGGGATGAAAATCTTATAAAATGGAACAACCAACCCGCTGTAAGTACAACTGTTTACGGAAGTAAACTCTTCACTCAGGGTGCTGCTAACACATGGTATTCATGGAATGTGGGAACACTGGTGAAAGATTGGTATGCTGTACCTACAAACTATTATGGTCTTGTAATGAAAGATTCAAAAGAAGGCGTGACAGGAAGTTATAGAAAGTTTCATTCTAGTGATTATAGCAGTACTTATGCACCATATATTGAAATACTTTCTTCACCAAGACCTAGTGTTCCTTCTGCTACTGTCCAGGGTAATGGAAGTAATTCAGGTACAGGTTACATTGACTTAACTTGGACGGCTGTTGCTGGTGCGACAGGGTATAAGGTATTGATTTATAACGGGAAAGCATACGAAGAGATTGATGTTGGAAATGTAACATCATGGACTACAAAAGGTAAAAAGATATGGCCAACTGCAAGTCAGATTGCTGCAAGCACAACTACTTTCTTAAGGAAAGGAGACGGACAAGAATTAGCAGATGATCCGAGACCGGTTTACCAAAAGGCAGGTGGAACTGGCGGTGCTTATGCTACTAGAAAGAATTATGCGATTAAAATAAAGGCATACAATTCTTTAGGACAAGCTCAATCCGATGGTATAACGCCTTCTTTACCTGACCAAACAGCTCCTACTAAACCAGGAACACCGACAATCGGCAATGAATTAAATACTCAATTCAGAATTAATTGGCAAGCATCGACTGATACTTTATCAGGCGTACAAAAGTATCTGTTATACATGGGAACTACATCTGGTGGGACTAACATCTTAAACGGTGAACCGATTACAACAAATACTTATACCCATCCAACACCACTAGATCCACGTGTAACGTACTATTATTATGTAAAAGCAGTAGATAACAACAATAATATTTCACCTGTTTCAGGTATTGGACAAGCAAAGGCTAGATTGTTGCAAGATGCAAGTCTTCAAGCTGTCTCTATCCCTGACCCAATGGAAGCTGGTGGGGACTATAACGTTGAAATAACATTGAAAAATGAAGGAATTGAGACTTGGACGAGTGCACAGAACTTTATGTTGGGTTCAGTAAATGAAACTGATCCATTCTCCAAAATTTTGAGATTACCGCTTGGCTCAACTGAGGTAATTAATAAAGATCAAAGTAAGACGTTTGCTTTAAAATTCAATGGGGGAGATAAAACAGGCCTCTTTAATACAAAGTGGCGAATGTTGAAGATAGGTACTGGTTGGTTCGGTGATACGCTTTCTAGAGATGTTCCAGTAGTGGATACTAAAGCGCCTACTGGGTCTATCGTTATTAATAATGGTCAAGAGATTACAAACTCACCTAATGTTACCTTGTCTTTAAATGCAACGGACAACACGTCCAGTGGGTGGATGCAAAGGTTTAAGAACGAAACAGCTACTTACTCTAGCTATGAGCCTTATAACACGACTAAACAATGGACACTTTCTGAAGCAAATGGTGAAAAAACGGTAACAGCTATGTTCAAAGATGGATCAGGTAACGAGTCAGTAGAAGCTTCTGATTCCATTAAACTCGATACAAATTTTCCGACTGCAGTTATTAGTTCACCAAAAGAACTAGATTATCTAAACGGTACTATTGAGATAAAAGGTACTACGAAAGATGAAGATTTAAGAGAATATTCTTTAGAATACGGAATTGGTGATGTTCCAACTAGTTGGTATTCCATACTAATTAGTGATCGAGTAATAGAAGATGGTTTGCTTGCTAATTGGGATACTAGAAGCCTTACAACCGGTAAATACACGATACGTTTAACCGTAACAGATGCTGCAGGGAACACGACCTATGAACAAAAGAAGGTTTGGATTGACCAATCGAATAATCAATTAGGATTAGAGGATTTTTGGGGTACAGAATCAACAGCCTCAGGTTTTGGTAGCAGCGATATTAATCTATCAAACGGTAATTTAATCTTAAATTATACGGATGCTTCGGTTGATGGGAGACAACTAGATCCTTCAATTGGTAGAACTTACAATAGCCAGGACATAAACCTTGGATTATTAGGACAAGGCTGGAGATTGAGCGTTGAAACAGCGGTTAGTGAAGAGGCTAATGGTGACGTTATTTATAGTGATAGTGATGGGTCTAAACACAGATTTATAAAGAATACTGACAATACTTATTCGGCACCAAAGGGTATATTTAAACGTTTAATCAAAAATACGGATGGTAAATTTGTTATAACAGATTTAGATCCAGCTAGCATTTCAGAAACTTATTCTGACTCTGGTTCTATTTCATCCATTTCAGATAAGAATGGTAACAAAATAACATTTGTTTACACAGATGGAAAGCTTACAAGCATGAAGGACGATGTAAGCCGCGAAATTTTGTTTAAATATGGAACAAATAATTTAATAGATGAAATCATTTTATATACAGGTAATAGAGTTAAATATGGTTTTAATGAAGAAAACCTACTAAACAAAGTGGAGTATTTTGATAAGAATGGGCTAAGTTATCGTGTATTAACTTATCGATACAACAATCTAAATAAATTAACTCATGCCGTTGATCCTAATGGCAATGCTGTTGTTTATTCTTACAATGGTAACCGTGTTATTAATGCCGCAAGTCAACATACATCACGAGAAGCGGCGACTGGAAAGAACCTTGCCCCTGTTACTTTAAATGAAAGTTTAACTTACGATTTAGCAGCAAAAAAAGTCATGTTGCGGGTCTCTGGTGCAGCAGATTCTCAGGAAATTGATTATCTGTTCAATGATGCAGGAAATATTATAGAAACTGTAACAGATCCGAAAGGGTTAGCGATTCGAGAGAAATCGACTTACCAAGATAACTTATTAAAAGAGTCTATTGATGGTAAAGGGTACAAAACTTCATATACGTACGATACTTTAGGAAACCTGTTAGCCAAAACAGAACCAACCTTTACGGATGTAGAAGGCGGAACGGGAACACCTATTACAACCTATGAGTATAAAGCAGGAACAAACCTAGTTGTGAAAGAAACGGATGCTTTAGGACGAAGTGTTACATTTGATTACGACAGTAAAGGCAACCGTACATTAATGATTGACAGTGAAGGATTTAAAACGACTTATGATTATGATCAGTACGGAAACCTGTTAAAAGAAACATCTGAACGAGGGGCACTTTATGGTTATCTACCAAACTTTAGTTTTGAAGAAGGAGATGCTTCATTTAAAAACTGGAATTCTACAGGTACGGTAACATCGGATACTACAAACAAAAAAAGTGGAATCAAAAGTGCTAAGTTAACAGGAACATCAGCAGTGACGAGTGAATTTGTTCCGGTTAAAAAAGGAAAGCTTCCTGTGCGCGCCTTATACTGGATGAAAGGTGAAGGATTAACGGGTACAGGTATTAAAGGTACACTTTTATTCTATGATGAAAATAAAAGTAAAATCTCAGAAACTAGTTCTACACCAACGACTGGTTCAAATGATTGGAAGTTGTTTAACCTTTCCGCTCCAATTCCTGATAATGCAGCATTTATTAGTTTTCGTGTAGATTCAGCACTGACAGCTGGTAGTGCATTTGTTGATAGTGTTTGGGTTGAAGAAGCAAATATTATCGAACAATCTGAATACAGTACAGATGGATTATATTTAGTTACTTCGACAGATGCATATGGTAAAAAGATGAAGTACGAATATGATGAAGCAGGAAATAAGATCTCAGAAACCAATGAATTAAGTCAGACTGCTCGATATAATTATGATGCAGATAGAAAAGTCATAGAAGAGATCGATAGAATCGGTAAAAAGACAGTAAATAAATATGATTTAAATGGAAACTTGTTGCAAGTAACCAATCCTTTAAATCAAGTTACTGAATTTACGTATGATGAGAACAATCGTCAAACTCATATTAAAAATCCTGAAGTAACAAAGACGTTTTATGTTGGTCAAACTCCTCAAACGCCAGAGAAGGTTGTTGTTACAGAAGTAGATGAATACAATGAGTTCGGTCAGAAAGTAGCAGAGAAAGATGGGAATGGAAACGTATCAACATTTGCATATGATAAGGCAAATCGTTTAATTACGACTACCGATCCCCTTAAAAACAAAGCTGTATACTTTTATGACGCGAATGATAACAAGATAAAAGAAGAAGATTGGGCGTATGATATTTCTACTAGTACTCCTCATATTAAAGGAACAACTCTATATAATTATGATGAGTTAAACAGAGAGATATCATTTACAGATTCATCTGGAAATCCAAATAATATTGTAGAAAAGACTAAATACGATGCTGTCGACAATGAAATCAAGACTATCAGTGGAACAGGAGTTACAACAGAGTTTCAATTTGATAAGAACAATGAAAGCATCTATACAAAGGAATCATCAACACCTGTTACAGAAACTTGGGCCTTGTATGATGGTAATGGAAATTTAGCTATTTCATTAGACAAGCAAGGGGCTAGCTATAATACACATGATGCTAATGGAAACTTGTTAGAAGTCGTCGATGAAGAAGGAAAAAAGACGAGCTATTCTTACAACGCAGCTGGAGATAAAATAAAACAGGTTGATGCAACGGGTACAGAAACAACCTGGGAGTATGATGCGGAAGGTCAGCTTACGAGTGAAACTATTAAAATAGTAAATCCCGAAAATAACGAAGTTAAGCATCAAATCACAGAGTATCAGTACGATGCATTTGGTCAAGTCATAAAAAGAATTCATAAAGAACAAAATGGCTCCACAACTGGAGTTTCTAAAGAAGTTTTATTAGATTATGATGAGTTAGGAAGACTAGTTAAAGAAACTGGTATCACTAATAATAATTCTGAAGATAAGAAAATCACTGAGACCCGCTTCTATTTCGATAACAACGGAAATACAACACACACTTGGGTGTATGATCAAACTGTTGCGGTGCCAGAACTGTATGATCCAGATGGTGATAAAGTATATAACACAGAAACAGTCTCAACATATGATGCTAACAACAGATTATTGCAAGAAAGTATCTCTCATACTGGGACTGTCACCACACAATCTTTTGTTGATAAAGATAATAAAGAAATTTTGAAGAATGCCCTTGGGGATACAGAAGTTCTCTATAACAACAATGAAGATGTTAGTTCGATTAGAACACCAAACGGAGACGCATTTACTTATGAATATTTAGTGGATGATTCTATCTCTACAATTAACGCTCCAGGAGTTAAAACAAATTTAACTTATAATGGTGGTACTAAGGTAGCGACAATGAAAGGAACAAATGGTAGTGGTACACCTGTCGTTGACCTAGGGTATACTTATACGGATACGGAACAGATTGGACAGATTACAGACAAAGGACAAGTTAAAAAGAAATACACGTATACTGCTAACGGTTATTTGGAGACTGTAGAAGCAAGTGGGAAGAAATATAAGTACTCTTATGACGCAAACGGGAACGTTATAAGAATTGAAAATCTAACGTCAGGTAAGGTTAAAGAAATATATACGTATGCTACAGGTAACCGAATCTCTCAAAAGAAAGAGTACAATGATACGACAGGTGCATTAATTCGTACAACTAATTATACGTTCAATGCAAATGGTGCCCTTTCAAAAGCTCAGATCACGGAAGGTAGCCAAACGAATACTATTGATTATTCGTATAACAATGATGATCAGTTAATAAAGATCATGAAAAATATCAATGGAACGGAAACTAGTATTCTTTATGAATACGATCAGGACGGTAATCGACTAGCTAAAACTGTAAATAACGTTCACCAGCATTATCATCGTGATACAAATGGTGAAATCTTTACCATTACTACAGAAACACCTAATGGATCACAGACCATGTTTAATGCTTACAAAGATGCTGATGGTAATCTTTTAAGCTTCCGTTATAACGATAGTCTTTATTACTATCAGTTTAATGCTAGAGGCGATGTAATTGCGATTACAGATCCGGCAGGTACTGTGATAGCCACGTATGATTATGATGAATGGGGTAATATAACTTCTATCACAGGAAATCAGGAAGTGGCAAATGCAAATCCATATCGTTATGTTGGTAAATATGGAGTTATTTACGATAAAGACGCAAACACGTATCTGATGGGCTGGCGTGATTATGATCCTACGACAGGTCGTTTTATTGTCCCTGATGAATACGAAGGGGAAGAAGATGAGCCAACTTCTTTAAACCGTTATTTGTATGCAGAAGGGGACCCTGTAAATAATATTGATCCAGATGGTCATCTTCCAAAATGGATGCAAAAAGGATGGAAATCCACGAAGAAGTATTCTAAAAAGGCATATAATTTCGCAGCTGGGGATGATGTTCGAAAACTTAGAAGTAAAAAGTCCAAATGGTATCAAAAAGCTGGAGCGGGTGCAAGTCTCGCAAGTAATTTTGTACCAGGTGTAGGGGCAGCTAAATGGGGTGCTAAAGCTGGTATAAAAGCTTTAAAGTATGGTAAAAAAGCTAAGAAAATAAAGAAGTTCCCTGCTTCTTCTATCAAGAAAACAAGGAAACAAAAGTTAAAAACAAAACAACATAATAGAAAAGGAACAAGTCATAGAATAGCTAGCAATAAAAAGTATCAGAATAAAAATCTTAAAAAGAGAGTAGTAAAAAAACAAAGAAAAGCAGTAGCAGGTAAAATAACAGGATATACTAAACATGGTTTAGAACAGGCAATGCAAAGAGATAACGGAAGAGGAGTCTCTAGTAAAGCTATTTTAGATGCTGTGAGAAACCCTAAAAAAATTGATCAACAATCAGGAGGTAGAACAAAATATACAGGTAAGTTTGCTGTTGTTGTTCTTAATTCTGACGGGAAAGTTATAACAACATATGCAAAAGGTTCTAAAGGAGTAAGGAGGAAAAAGTAATTGGAAAGATTAAATGACGATATGTTCGAATTATTAAAACAATGCTTAAAATCACATAATCCTAAATTGTTAAAGGTAGTAGTTGATAAAAATTTTGAGATCCAAGAAGATTTAGGAGAGGAACTTAGAGAGATTATAAATAATGAACTCTTAGATAAAGGACTTAATAAAAATGATGAACCAAATATATATGGAAAAAAATTAGAATTATTAATAGACATCATTGGGCGATACTATATGTAACTGAGAATTTAAATTATATACTAATATTTAACCATGGAATATAATTTATTTAACAAAGGCGAACTTTGGCCTCAAAAGCTTATAGAATACTTTCAATAAAAGTTTAGTAACTTGTATCTTTCATGATTAAAATCCTAATTTTGGAATTAGCAAACTGTTATGGTAACTGTAATTAATGTTAATTGAATACTAACATTAATTATCTCACAGTATAAATTAGGATTTAATTTCACATACCGTAATTACTAATAATATTTAATTTTAAAAACACATCTTCAGATGTTATGCATCTTTAGATGTGTTTTTAATTAAGTTAATTTATTTAAGCAGGTATTAGTAGTGTTCCGACTCTTGTTTCACTACAAGTTTATATGTTTAATCTTTAAGTTTTTGTCCTACTTCTATAAGTATTGTGAGAATTCCTTTAACACCTACTAATTGTGTAAACTTTTGGTTAAAAGGTTTATCAATTATGACTTTATCAGTCTCAATATCCACACAAACTTCTCCTCCTACTTCAAACTGAAATTCCCCCCTCTATACATGTTTAAAAATAATCCTTTCTTGTTGTCATAACTTTTATTTAAAAAAGCACATGCTAATCCTCCAATTTAATATTTCTAGTTATGTAATTTATAATTAAATAAATATCACCACAAAGTTAACTGACTATTCAATCATTAAAAAATGACAGAACTTTTGTTCGTGCATTATAATTACTTATAACAATCAAGATAAGGATGTATTATCTTGATTGTTATAATAAATTAACTGATAATAGGTATATAATAATTCATAAAGTTAGTGTTAATATCTAAATAAGTTAAAGAGTAAATTACTAATACTAAATATAAGTAAGTTGATTCTATTTTCACAATGAGAGGAGAGTCACATGAATAATCTGGAAATTGTAAAAGGAAGAAGTAGAAGTGAAGAACTAACAGAGTTGATACATAATCTGGAAAACAAAAAGTTTCTAGATGAAGATCGAAATTTAAACTTGAGGGAAGCGAGCGAACGGGATTTTATCGAGATGTTCTTTTTTGCACGCGTTTTTGTAAAAGGAAAAGAGTTCTCTCATCATACGAAGCGAGCGTACCGAGCCGATGCAAAAACGCTGCTCGATTATTTAGCTGAAAACAAACTCTCTTTTTCAGACATCGGATATCCAGAAGTAAAATCGTACAACGAATACATCTCAGAGAAGTATGCCGCAAAGACGGCCATTCGTAAACTAGAGTTCTTTCGTAGGCTGCTCGATTTTGGATATGATACTAAGTATTATTCAGCACCGCTCTCTCGGTGGATCCATAAACCATCAGTAAAACGTGGACACTATTTAAACGAAGAAAATAAGAATCGCGTGCAGCTACGTGAACTGAACCAGGAAGATGCGGAAAGGTTGATCGAGTTCTTTCCAAGAGTCGTAAGGACCAAACATAAACAAAAACACCTTCAACAACGAAACCTACTCCTAGGTTACCTTCTATATACCACCGGTCTTCGTGCGAGTGAGATCGTGAACTTGAATAAGGGAAGTTTTTATTATCGTCGGGGTGAACTTTGGGTCGATGTGATCGGTAAGGGAGGAAAACATCGTGAAGTTCCTGTACGTGAAGAAACGGAGAATGAGTTACTCTGTTATCTCGAGATATGGGAAGGAAACACAGAGATAGATTCAAGTGATGAGACACCTCTTTTTTATTCGCTATATAATAAGGAAGAAACTCGTCAAAGAATCACCTATAATCACCTTTATAAGATCGTAAAAGAAGCTGTTCGTATAGCTGGCGCGAACGATAAGATTAGTCCTCACTGGTTCCGTCATACGTTCGTCACCACGATGCTTGAGAACGAGGTACCGCTCGTTGATGTTAAAGAGTGGGTCGGTCACTCAGATATTTCTACCACTAACCTCTATTTAGAGCGAGTCAATAAAGGAAAGAGTTATCAGCGCCTAAAGAAAGTGCAGTTGTTTGAGAACAAATAATGAGTAAAAAAGATCTGAAAGAATGCCATTAAGGTCTGATTCCTCTTTTATTATCAGTTAACTATATACTCCACTTTAGCTTTTTTTTTGCACTTTCTTAATTAAATAGAATTAATTTATATTGCCATGGGAATATATAGTGGATTTTCCTTTCTAATTGTTAAATAACATTCAGACTCTTCTCAAATGGCACTAGACGAATTCTATGGTGATGAAGATGATGAAGGAAATGAATATACGGTTGATAGTCGAGGCAATGTGCAAATAGATCTGGACGAAAGACGTGAATATTATAAGGTGGAAGCAGAACAAGAAAAGATCAGAGATATGCTTACTCACAGCGAAGAGGAAACAAACGAAACAGTTAAAAGCTGATGACTAAGCGTAAACGAGGAAATAAATGGACTATGCTCTTTCGAAAGAAGTTAGGGCAGAAAGTTTAGGTATATTAACCATTACAACGGCTTGAATTAAACAGTCGTTTTAAATAGAAGGTGGAGGGTAATATGAAAATTTATTATCTTTCTGAAGAAATTGAAAAGTATCTGAACATGCCAAAACAAAAAGGACCTAACATTCCTAGCGAAGTTCGATTATCTAACAATGTCGGTACAGTACTGCAGTCTTGAATGAAGTGGCAGGGAATTCGGAAACGAGGTCTACAAAGAGTAGTCATTTGGAGATAGGTGGAGGCGGAGGGAAAGGTAAAAAAAGCCTAGTTGAGACTAGGCTTATAGATTAACGTGCTACGTAATTCTTTAAACTTGCAAGTTTATGAGCTGCTGAAGGAACAGATTTTAAAGCATATCCACCGATGTCATAACTTAACGAACTTGGATCATAATTGTACTCATCATATCTTGGAATACTCGTATCTACTCCTCCTTGTAACCCGATATAATCAAGTTTGTAAGAATACATGTCATATATAGAGTTTAACCATTCATTTTCGATATAAAGATTTTTTACATCATTATTGTAAGTACCATTTTTATTGGCATTCCATTGTGTTGGATTTACATGGGAATCTTTTAACAATGGTAGGGCATTAAAAGTATATACACCACTAATGTTTCCTTTTCCAATAGCGCCACCATACTCATATTTACCACTAGTATTTACCCAATTAGCAGCACGTATATCTAGGTAAACTTTTTGAGCCAACCATCCACCTAAAGAATGACCGGTAAAGTACCAATTATAATGCCCATATTCTTCAAAATTTTTATAAATATAATTCACGTAAAGTTGCGCTTGGTATAATTGTCCAGGGGTATCAGCCTGAATTATGTTTCTAGCTGTATTATAATCTGTAATGTCTTGTGACCCTGAAAATACGATGAAAAGTTTTTTGCTTGCAGGTATAACTACAGCCATAGCTTTAAAACCAGTACGATCTAAAACATGTAGAGTACTTGAGTTGTTATCTTTTGAAGCGGGGTGTGAGTACCCACTATTAACACTGATACTATCAATAACTTGAAATTTATTATCTGGTTGTGTTACATCGATTAAACTTTCAATATTATATTCATCAAAGTTTCGATCTCCCGTTACTTTATATACATGTTTTGAAAGATCGTAGTAAACACCTGATGGGTTATCAATGTAACCTGCATATGCAGGTGAAGATGTACCTAAAGTAAATAACGAAAAAATACTTAGAACTAATGTAGTAACTACTGTTTTTACCCAAAATATCTTTTTCAACTTCTTTTTTCTCCATTCTTTTTTAAAATTATCTTATTCTGAAATTTAATTATTTCAAAAAAGGACATTAATACCATATCATTTAATAAATGGAAATATAATAGTATTTTAATCAAATGATATAAAAGTCCTATTAAAATTTCTCTACATACATTTAATTTTACATTTTTTTATTGAGTAAATTCAGCATTTTGATTGAAGAATATAAGTGTTATAAAAGCGATTCTTCCTTTTTGGACCGCCACCTTATATCTAAAAGCGTAAAATGACTGGGAGATTGATAAAGTCAATTGAAGAAAAGTACATGTCTAAAACTTTTGCCGAAGTAGCTGAAAACGTTGGTGTAGACGAAAGACTGTTAGAAGTGTCTTAAAGGATAATGTGGTATGCAAAGAACGAGAATACCTATTTGAGACTCCTAAATGACTTGGGATTGATGAAATACACATTATCCGTAAACCGCGTCTTGTACTGTCAATATTAAGTGTAAAACTATCTTAGATTTTAAGTATAACCATAATAAAGAAATGGTTGACCAGCCCCTTACTGAACGGAACCCAAAGATAGTAAAGTTGAAGTGGTAGAATTAATAGAATCCTACTCATCTGACCAAGTTTTTTATCATCTAGTCGATGAATCGATGATGCATGGAACACCTAAGGCTATTGATCAGTTTTTTACCAAGGTTATTTCAACTAATAAAAATCACATCTCATATATAGTTGATTAGATGTGGCGACATCAAGTCCAAAAGTTCAATTTTATTTAATACTATATCTATCAGAATGTGCTGAAGTAAATAACCAAGGTATGATACATGACGATGATCTTCATACAACGCTAATCGATATTAAACATAGGAAGAATAGTGAAGTAAAAGAATTAGCTGAATATAGTCTAGGTGTTTTTTATAAGAGAAATAATAGATTTCGAATTTAAGTAAAAGAATTTATGATTGCCCCCCCTATTATCCTATTGTTCAATCATTTGCATGTATAAGAATTGCTTTGTCTGGAAATGCTAGTAATAGATTGAGTTACTAGAGATAGTTTTTAAATAAGATAAAATCATCATTGTATGTGTTGTAATTAATGAGATATTAAAAATAATATTATGTCGTGTATTAATAACAAAAATATTAATAATAATAAAAAAGTTGTTATCATATATGTCAACAACGTTACTAACATATATTGTTTTTAGGTGGTAAAGTAAAAAAGATGAAGTCTCAGAACTTCATCTCTTTTTTATAGATTTTATTTATCATTCATGGAACGCATTTTCGTAGGTAAAAATTAACATATGGATAAACACATTTATTATTTTATATTACTCACTTTTATGCGTTTGAAGTAGCGATGTATTGTATTATCATTTTGATCATATATCAACTTATATACTTACATATTCAACATATATATTATTGTTAAAGATAACATATGTATTCAATTTTCATGTTCTGTTAATAGCTATTCTTAAAAAAGCATCGACTTTTACGGTAAGATCAAGAATCGTATTAAATAACACTTACACTTTTTACCTTTGTAAAACTTACTTTAAGAGAATTTTAAAATTGTTTTTCTTTAATAACTTTATTATCAATAACAACATTGTCAACTTTATTGTTGTTATTAACATATGTTTTGCTATGAATGTTATTTGTATTTTAACAACGATGTTTTTGTATTTATTCTAAACGTTATTAATATTAACATATACAACATCAGTATAAATAATATCTAAAAAATGCCACTACATAGACAGCTTATTTAACAACACCAAATATACTAAAAAAATTTTTAAGATATCAGGATCTAATAAGTTGTTAGTATATCTCTTAAGTAATCAAATATATGATTAAGCATTCAAGAAATTGTTATCATTAATAATGTCAGTTTTAAAAATAACAACGATTTCTTAGTTATTGTTATTGTTATTGTTATTGTTATTGTTGACATATATGTTGTTATATACCGCAATTTCATTCTTAATATATAATTCAACTTAACATTATATTTTTTTGAATCATTCATAATCCACGTTTAATAAGCCTGCCGGACCTTCCATAAGAAGGTTAGTTATACTCTCTGCCATGTATTCTGAAGCATACATCATCCCATTTTGAAGCCACCAAACGATAACACCAAGAATAGCTGAAGATAAATAGCTGATAAGTATCCCTCTAGGAAGTTCCTTTTTTTCAGACAAGTTGAGATTTTCGTATTCTAATGAAAATTTATTAAAGAAAAATTTTGTTAGTTCTTGATTAAAGTTCGGTGTGTCATGACTAGAAAGCATCGTTTTAAAAAATGTTTGTTCTGACCGTATCGCGTCAAACACGCGGATAAGCATCTTCCTTAGTTCTTCCAAGTTTAGTGTGTTATCCCGAAAATGAGAAGAAGGTTGAATAAGATCTGATAATCTCGTAAGCGTTTGTTCTGTCAATTGGTCGAGTAGATCGTATTTGTCTTTATAATGCAGATAGAAAGTGCCTCTACCAATCGCTGCTGTATCAGCGATATCTTGAACGGTAATCGCTGTAAAACCCTTTTGATTGATTAATTCTAAAAAGGCATCTCTAATCAATTTTCTTGTTCTTATTATACGAAGATCACTTTTTTTTGGCATTTTTCATTAATCACTCCTCAGTTAAAAATGTATCATAATAACAGACATAATGTTCAATAAAACCAATTGAACAATTATCAATAATTTGTTTAATATTTCAATGAAATATGTCAAATTTACTGTAAATGTTTGATATCATACACTCTTGTGAATATTGAACATTGAGGATACTCATATTATCTCCTAAAATTTTATTAAACATACTGTTATATAATATACAGTTTGTTCAACATTTTTCAGGAGGAATAAGAGATGAGTAGATGGTTTAACTTCTTAGCGAAAAAGGTTATCAATAGCCCTAAAAAGATTATTAGTCTTTTAATACTTTTCACAATGATATTGGGATTTGGTGTTACCAAAGTTCAAGTTGATCTTGGGCAGGGAACTATGATCTCCCACAAAGATCCGATCTATAAAGCTACGGCTGAATATCAGGATAAATTCGGTAGTGATACATTGTTCATATTGCTTTCTGGTAATCAAGATGATTTGTTATCAACAGATAATCTATCAGCGATTAACAAGTTACAGGGAAAATTAGTACAGAAAAAGGAAATTCAATCTGCATTCAGTTACTACAACATGATAAAAAACGGGACAGATCAGGCTACAAACATGCAATTGAAGATGAAAGAGCAGTTAAAAGAATTGGTTGAAAAGGCTGTAAGCGAGGCTGCTTCCAATGGTGCAACACCGGTACAGCAACAAGAGATCGCTCAGAAAGCACAAAATGCATTTATCAAAAAAATGAGTGAACAAAACGGTGTTAATCTAAATGCGCTGCAAGAAGTAGGCGCACCATCCATTGAGAATGAGAAGTTTGTAAAAGGACTTGTGTTAGATAAAGAAGGAAACTTGAATGAGATGTTTAAGACGATTATGCCTCAAAACGGAGAACATGCCTTAATCATCATGAAAGTAAAAGGGGGTATTCCCTATGATAAACTTTCTGATCTAACAGAAGACGTAAGTAATATGACAAATGAAGCAGGATTAAAAAATCTTGAAACAAACATATCTGGAACTCCCAAGATATATGGAGCCATCTACAATAGCATGATGAAAGATATGTCTATCATGCTTGGTCTTTCCCTAGTATTAATGGCAGTCATACTCTTTATTGTGTTCCCAGTCAGATGGAGACTCTTATCTCTTCCTGTTGTGCTCTTATCTTTATTCTGGACGATAGGAATCATGGGTTATATCGGAGTTCCAATGAGTATGGTAACCATGGCGATTTTGCCGATTTTAATTGGTCTGGGTACCGATTTTGCGATTCAATTTCATAACCGATATGATGAGGAGTTAAAAGCCGGTAAATCTGTAAAAGAAGCAACAATGCAATCTATAAAAAAGATGGGTCCAGCAGTCGGTATCGCTGTTTTTGCGATGACGCTAGGTTTCGTCACATTACTCATCTCAAAAGTCCCGATGATTCAACATTTCGGTATCATGCTTTCGGTAGGCGTGATTGTTTCCTACACCGTAAGTTTGCTGTTGATGTACACGGTATTTATGTTACGTGACCGTTCTGTTACATCAAAAGCTATTTCGACCTCTAGTAAAATAGAAGGTTTTATGAAAAAATTAGCTACATTCACTGTAAAGAAACCACTTCTTCTATTATTGATAGGTGTGGTGCTTTCAGCTAGTGGATTCTATATCGACCACACACTCAAGGTAGAAACGAATATCGAGAAATTGATGCCACAAGAAGCGCCAGAGTTAAAAGAACTGAACGAACTTCGCAAGATCATAGGTTCAACAAACGAGATTTCATTCATTCTTAAATCTGATGATGTAACAAGTCCTAAAGTAGTTAGCTGGATCGCAGATTTTGAAGAAGGACAGCGGAAAGTTCATCCTGAAATCGAGATAGTTACAAGTATCGCATCGATTGTGAAAGAAGCAAACAAAGGAGAAATCCCGAAAACACAAGATGAGATCGAGACCATTTTAACCCAAGTTCCAGGAGAACTAAAAAGTAATAACATTTCTAGTGACAAAAAAACAGCAGCTGTTTCCTTTACAATCGGGAATATCGGTATGAAAGAGCAAGCTGATCTGTTGAGTCAGGTCGAGAAAGAGATCAATCCTCCATCTGGAGTTGAAATGAATCCAGCAGGTTCTAACGTCATTAACATTAAATCGGTGGAATCTATGACTGAAAACCGTCATATATCTGCAGGAATTGGAGTAATTGCCATTATAGCAGGACTTCTGCTTGCATACCGCAGATGGAAGATGGCCTTGTATCCTGTTCTACCAATCGTGCTTGTTGTAGGATGGTCTTCTCTTATGATGTTCCTGTTGGACATTGAGATCAACCCACTAACAGCAGTACTAGCTTCCCTTGTTCTTGGTATAGGAAGTGAGTTTACTATCCTTATCATGGAACGCTACCAAGAAGAGCTCGAGAACGGCTTATCACGCGATGAAGCGTTAATCAAAGCAATCTCTAAGATTGGAAGGGCGATTACCGCCTCGGGATTAACCGTAATCGCTGGTTTTTGTACCCTTATCTTTTCTGAATTTGTGATGCTGCGATCGTTTGGAATAACAACGGTTTTTGATACATTCTTATGTTTGATCAGTGCTCTATTTATTCTTCCATCGATTATTGTACTCCTTGAAAAAAGAAAACCTAAAAATGAACAGTAAGCAAAATTAAGTTGTTTGAGATAGGCTTATTGGGTAGAGATGTTCTATCTTTTATTATCAAAAACAATAACGATATTGTTGTTGTTTTTAATATATATGTTGATGTTAAGAATGACATATAATATAAAATGTAAAAGAGCCGCTATTTAGCGGCTCTTTTCTATAACTCCGTATTGTTCTAATAAATTGCGAATGGCTTTATTTATTAGTTTTGACTTGTCACCTTTCTCACCACGAGAAGCGATGTTGTCAACTTCTATCGCGAGGTCAGGATCCATGTAGAAGGAAGTGAACACCTTCTTGCGTTTTTGTTTCTTCACTTTGTTACCAGAAGCGAGCATTCTAAGGTAATCATCGTCTTCATCATTGTTGTCTTTGTTATCAATAACAACATTGTCTATGATGTTGTTGTTCTTATCATATGTTTCACTAGCAACTTCATCTTCATTCTTAATGATATCTTCTTCAACCTTATTGATTACATCATTATTCTTATCTTCCTTCTTTTCACCAACAGTGTCATATGAATTAAAAAAAGTTTGAGTGGCATTCGGCTTTTTTATTTTATCCTTGAGGCTGCTCTTGTTTGACACGTTTCTTCAGCTCCTTCACAAATGGGATATAATATTCGAGTGCATTCTTAAGTTCTGGATTCTCATCAAACCCAGTGATGGCTAAGCGGCGAGTGGCTGCTTTTCGTTTGATGATCGTTTTAAAACGAACGCCAGGATAATCTTCATCAACAGATTCTTCCATAATCTCGTTCTCTTTAGCACGCGCATCGATTAGAGAGAATAGAATACCTGCAGTCTCTAGATTCGGATTAAACCGTTCTTTTGCTCCTTCAATGATCTCAAGGAACTTAGGAATCGCATAATACGCAAACATGGACCCATCAAACATGACCACTGCGTAACTTCCTGCTTTTGAGTATGTACTAAGAGGCATTACTGTATGTTCAGATAGAGCTGGCGGTGTATCGATGATGATCCAATCATAGTCTTCCATTACAGGCTCTAAAGCTTTTTGGAGAGCATCTAGGCCAAGACCGTTTTCATACATCATACGTGGTAATGTAGCTAGGAAATCATTTGCTGGGATGAGATCCAGGTTCTCTGAAATCTTAATGATATACTTTCTTGCATCACCATCAAGAATCGCTTCCAATACGGTTCTTTTTTCAAAGACGTTACAGATATCATACTCACTTGTTAGAAAACTAGTTAAGTTTCCTTGTCCATCCATATCTACGGTTAGGACTCTCTCTTTTTTACTGAGAAGGTATGAAGTGATACCACTACTGATAGACTTCGAACAGCCACCTTTACTGATACCGAAAGTAACTATTTTAGCTGTCAAAATTTCCACCTCACTAAATCTAGTATTTGTTACTTATCATTTTACCATCATATTTGTAGTTAACGATAAGGATGTTATCGACAATAACATCTAGTATGTTACAGCATATCTTTATAAGTTGTCGATATTTTCAACATCGTGAACAATAACAATTATAACATATATCATAACTATAAGAATATTAACAACATATATATCATTGTTAACATATATAAAAATGTTGATACATTAACTCGTTATCAAATTTGAGAATGATAACCACTAATAAAAATGGTCATAGGTCTTACTCTAGTTGAGAGAAATAAAGTGTGGGGCTGATTGAGATCTGAGCTCCTATTAAACAGATTATATATGCACGAATATAACATTTTTAAATAGTGACAATAATGTTTACGATGTATATAACCGAATCGTCTGCAATAATATTAAATAATGTCTTAACATATATGTTATTTACATCATATATTTTGTAATTGATATAAAGATAACAATAAGATATAGGGTAATATTAACAACGATAATGAAGTGTGTCTTATTTATACTACATACAACAATAATAGTATTAATAGTCTTTTAGCTGATACATTATAATCAACAGATACAATAAGTTATATGTATAAGGCAAATTAACCTTAATGACATCAATATCAATAATAATAGTCTTATCTATATTAGTAATAACAACATATTACTTATTCTATACAACATCATATATATTATCTGCGACATATGTATTTAAACCTCTATGATATTAACGTTAACATTGTTGATGATAATAATATGTTTATTAGCAATATCTTATAATTTGATGCATACCACATCATATGTTTTAACTATGACATATAAACTTAAATAACAAGAACAATATTTTAAATAATACTGATGATAACAATGTTTTCATTAATAACAACATATAACTCAATATATATATCAACATATATATTAATTATGACATACGCATTAAATATGTATCAAATAAAAATAATAGTTCTTTTGAGTAACATCGTATATATCACTATATATAACAATAACAACATATGTTTAATTGCAAAGCTGTATATGTAGTTGAATATAATATTAATAACACCATATGTAAATTTATTATTATTAGTATTGTTATTAATTTTAACACTAATAACAATTTATATAACGTCGTATATGTCGATATATACAATATAAACAACATATGTTTATATGTAAAAAAGAGCACTCACTACTAAAGTGAGTGCTCTTACTTTGCTGCTTTTTCTTTAAGCCAATTCAGCATCTTTACTTCGTTGTTTTTATTTTGTCGCTTGTTCTCTCGTTTGATGTAACGAGATAGGGTAGTGTGAGCGATACCGATTTCACTCGCAGACTGACGGATGCTCATACCCAATGAATCGATCATCTCTTTGATCGATGTTGGTGTTAGTTTAATCTCTGCTGAAAAATCAAATACTTGTTGTTCGGGTTCATCTCCAACTTCAACCTTGATTGGTGCAACATCGATCGTTGAAGCCGTTTCAGAATGAAGCTTCCACGGTAGGGAAGTTTCTTCTACCTTTGAAACGAGGAGATTATCTTGTGTAAGCTTTTGCATACGAGCGATGATCTGTTCATCTGCATCATGATCGGATGAGATCAAGTTTTTCCTGTTCTCTTTAACGAGTGCATCATGAGGGAGGATGACCACTTTGATCTCAGACCAATAGTTTTTGAACCAGCCCTTTTTACCGACCATCTCTTCGTCGATTTCTTCGGTATAATGCCACGTTTTGATCACATCATCTTTTTGTAGCTCGTCGAGTACGTTCTCAAACTTGTCTCGAATCTGTACGCCATTGTACCGTGTTGAGATATCTAACACTTTTAATATAGTTGATACTTTAAACGGTTGGTTTAGCGATCTTCTCATCGTACGAATCTTCCATTGCAGATTCAAGTACCGAGCTAAACGTTTTTGTTCACGCTGCGTATAGTGACTGTATTGAAAAATTTTCAGATCAAGAAGACCGATAGACCGGTTCGGTCCTTCTAGATATGGTGTGAGAATAGACGTAGGTTTTACTTGAACCGCATAAATTCCTCGAGCTTCACCTGTCTTCTTATCGTATGCCACACGAATCTTACCGATCTCAAACATTCTCTGAAAGTCTTTAAACTTATAAAGCTCGTTATCTTGCATCTCTTCAGCGTTGATCACTTTGACTTTTTGATCACCAAGCGAAACCCAGATCGAAGAGAGAGCAGCCACACGTTTCATGATGTTAAAGCGATCTTCCTCGCGGTAATCCAGCTCTCTTCCGTTTGAACTCCGTTTACGAAGGTTACGAAGGCGAAGAGCGTCGCTGCTATGAAATTCTATGTATCCATCACTATCTTTCGGTGTGACCATCCAAAGGTAGGTGATGAGGTCAAAGAGGTCTGCAGTCATCTCATCTAATGAGCTAAGAGTTGATTCGATCAACTCAAGCCAAATCTCTTGTTGGTCAGACGCAAGCTCACGAACGCCTGTATCATTAGGCCGTAACTCTGCCATACCTCGAACCTGACCCTTGTTGTCTACGATTTCTGTACCCAAGTAACCTGTGTCACCCTCTTTGTATTCCTTCTTCTTTGTTACGATGTCACGCATGAGGTGGAAGTCGATATCCATGCTCGAGTAGATATACTCTCGGTCGAGTGCTTCTTCGATCTTTTCTTCGTTCACGCTGCGTTTGATCTCAATGTTAGGAAACTCTTGCATCAGGTGACCTGCTAGTAATAGCTTGATCGTATCTTTATAGCGATCTACCGCATCGCGAATCATGTGTTTCGTGATATGTTCACCAGAATAGAGTGTTTCAGTATAGAGAAAGTATAGAGCACGAAAACTAGGCCTCATCTTCTCACAAGGAGCTTGCTGACGAGTCTCATTATCTGTCATCTGGTAGGCATCTTGCTGCCAATGCTCTAATACATGTGGACGATCTTCATAGAGTATCTTTGTTTCTTCATAGATAACAGCTTTTAATAGTTTATAGTTTAATATTAAACGATCAGGTATGTTCTCATAATTCATAACAAACACCCTCTCTAATTTTAGAAATAGTTATGTAAAAATGCACCACTACTAACATTATAACAAGCATTCTTAGCTAGAAAGGGTCAATTATGCACCAAAAAAGAGTTTTCAGCAATAAAATGCACCAATTTTACAGGTGTTGAGCGGAACCTGTGTACCAAAAATGCACCACACTAAAGGTTTTATCATAAAAATGCACCATTTGTGCACCACTTCAGCGGAACTTGTGTACCAGGTAGTAAATGTATTTAAGTTTTCACTATATGGTTCGTTCTTACTAATAATAGGTATTTATTACCTTTAATTATAATTAAAGGAATAATTTGGTTTAAATAGGGAAACGGTTAAAAGCTCTGAAATACATAAGAGAGAGTGAGGAGTACATAATAAAGGAACTTCGGAGCATAAAAATAAAGAGGAGAATGTATGAATGAAAAAGTGGATTAGTTCGTTATTAACACTTGCTTTAACTTTTATGATGGCTGTACCAGCATTTGCAGAAACGGGTGCGCAAACTTCCGTTATCAATGGAGAAACCATAACTACTGAAATTATTCAGGATGATGCACAATACCGAATTGTAGAGAGTTCTGATAGTACAGGAACCTATACGACAAAGTTTAATAAAAGTACAAATGAGGTATCTGTCTATAAAGAAGGAGTCCTTCAACAATCTGAAGTGATTACACCAATAGAACCAACTCCGACTCCTGATCCACTAGTTACGAAAGACTCTCCTTCTTATATAACAGGACCTACTGATTCAGCAGCTTATACTGAAAAAGGTACTGATTACTGGTTTGATTTATATTACAAAGTTACATTCTATGAGAATGAAACAGTGGGCTGGAAAATTTCTTTAAGTGATCAAGCGTACCCATATTATAAAGAAACGTCAACAAACAGAGATGACTTAGAAGGGTTTAGAGAGGCTGTTAACACAGCTGAAACGAAAGAAGATACTGTATTAGCTCTAGGTGGTGCAAGCTTAGCTTCCTTATATGCAGGGGTTTTATCTTCAGGCATCACTGGAGGATTAAGTGTTATCGTTGGAGCACTACTAGCAGTAGGTGGTTCATTGACTGCTGCAGTAGCTGGTTTTGAAGCATTTGATGCGAATAGAGATGCAGAATACTATTATTATAGATTAAAATAATTGAAACATGGGAGCTGATAGGAATGACTACGGGCTTACATTTTACACTATTGTACTGTATTGCTATTCTGTTGGTGGTCATTCCTATCATTGCAGCTAGAAAGAATCCAAAAACGAGACCATTTATGTATTTTATTTCAGGTTTGTTTTTTATAGGATTCACAACGTTGTTTATTTTAATAGAAATTAATTAACTTTAGATATCTGAGACTAAAATGCACCATATTGTAGACAGATTCCGACCAATTTGTTTTAACTGCACCAATTATACTTCGAGTCCTGCTAATTTAGTGAGATCATGGACTTAAAAATAGAGCATTCCCCTAATTGGGAAAGGCTCTTATTATGTGATTTAATCAGTTAATTGTTTCCATGAACTATAATGATGAATGGCAAAGCCATCAAAGCTTTTCTCTTTGTAGTAATGGTCATTAACTTTTGTAAGTGTATGGTACATGTCTTGCTGAGTTAAATGACTAAAGGATAGATAAGGTGCATCATCGATTTGATCAGTTTCAATAGCAATAACGACTCTTTTATTCATCTTCTTGGCATATCGGACTTCCGATGCTGTTAGAGCTAGAATCCCGTTTTGTCCGTCAGTGAAATTACGATTAGCCATGATAGAAATACCGTCAGTGTTTCTAATTACCCATTCACTTAAACTACATTTACCAAACCTATTGTTGGAGTAGAAATGTTCATCAAACCAAAATGGTATATCAGCGTATAGGGGTAGCTTTATTTGATTGGCGAATAATTTAGTATTGATTAAAAGGTCTTGATAACGATTAACGATTTCTTCGTGATTGGTATCCCATTCTGTAAGTGTGTATGGTTCAACATCAAGATGTATTCCAGAAAATTTTTCTGAGTTGGAGGCTTTCAATTGATAATTTGCAAGCCAGTTCATAAACTGTTCTGGCCCCTTATGATTAGGTTCAATCCAATCGGGAGCAACATCGAGGGCATGAACACGAACCCCTATTTTAAGGGCATCTTTAATAAATTGCTGGTACTTAGACATCTGGATGTTTGGATCAATCTGTAAGTACAATGTATTTACACCCTTACTTTGCAGAAAGTTTAATATATCTTTTTTATCCGTTACAATCTTGTTTGTATGCCAGAGATAAGTAGCAAACGTCTTATTAGTTTGTAAACGCCTTTTATCTGTAGCATAAATAGGGCTTGCCATTGATATCACCAAAGAAACTATAACAAATAAACATATGAACCCCTTGTTCTTCATACTCGTATCTCCTTTATTAAATGTCCAAAGGATCAAACGAGCCTCTGGCAACATGGCGACCATACACCTTGTGGTTAGGCCCATTGTTTTGCGTCCTTGCTTTTCAACAAGTTTGCCTTTTTCAGATTAGGAAAACCGATTTCCTTTATTATCGGTTATTTATATTTAATATTAATATGAAAATTATGTTCGTATATTAAAGACTAAAAAGATATATATAAACAAAAAAAGTCTATAAGTAATTAATTAACCTTGTTCAACTATCGGGCCAAATTGTTGAATAACCCTTATATTTTTAATTGGACAAATATGGTATTTTATAAATAGAATAGATTAAATTTTCATTAACCGATGTGCATATTAAAGCTACTGTTTTATGGGCGTTTACTAAAAGAAGGAGAATTATTATTATGGCAAAAACGTCTGGTTGTTTTACAATCGTTATCAATAAAGAAAACCATATATTGTTAGCCAAGAGAAAAGATTATCCAATCTGGGATTTACCTGGAGGGGCATTAGAAAAGGAAGAAGCATTAGAAAATTGCGCTATAAGAGAAACGGAAGAGGAAACAGGTTATACTATTTCAATTAAACGAAAAATAGGAGAATATTATCAACCTCAATATGATGACATGCAGCATCTATTCCTAGGGGAAATAATAGGAGGTTCACCAATCAAGGATGGTCCTGAAACAGAAAAGGTGGATTGGTTTAGACCAAATAAGTTACCTATGCTTATGATTCCGAATAGAAGAAAACAAATTAAAAATTACTTGAAACAAAAAGATATAATTTTTAAAGATTCAATAACAGTATCTCATTTAAGAATCTTTTTATATAAAGCGCTTTTAAAGGGATTTAGTAAAATGCTATAAAGTTTTATGTGGTGATTGCAGTTAAGATTACTCAATAAAAAGGCAGTATTGCGGAAGATACTATTTAATGAAAAGAGTGTATTGAATGGGAATGGAATGGTTAACATCTTTTATGGCAGGCACAGCGTTTATATTAGTATTTTATGAAATGGAAAAAAGAAAGAAGTTGGAGAAAAGACTCCAAGACCTAGAGGATAAAAATGAAATATGATATTGAAAAGTGATTATATTAAGTGGAGCAATTTTGTAACACTTTGATTAACAATTGGGTGCGTTGATCCAAGAAGAATTAACGCCTTTATTATGGAACTTATTGAACAAACGAGCAGGATTGTAAAATAATAACTTTATAGTTTAAATGGAATTTTTCAATATTTATGAGGTGTAAATATGAAGAATAAACAAATAGATTGGTACTTTTGGGTCCAGGTACTTCGATGATAGTAATAGTTTTAATTCTTTTTACCCAATCTACAAAATTACCTAGCGGGGAATATATTTTTGCAAGAAATCCTTTTACTTATTTCCTATTAGGATTAATGGTTGTTTGTATGATTCTTTTAATTTTCGGTAAGGTAAAAGAGAGCGTAGGGTTAAGAATTACAGGTAAAACCATTTTCTATACTGCAATTGCCGTACCAATTGTATTTGTTTTGGTATATTTTATTAATACCTAATCTAAATGATCTATTCAATAATCGGGTGCATTTCTTCAAGAAGGAGAAGTGCACTTTTTTATGGAACTTATTGAACAAACGATCAGAATTGTGGAATAAACACTATTGGAGGATGTAATGGGATACATTATGGATTTAAGAAAAGTAGTGGGCAGTCGCCCTCTAATTATGATTGGTGCGTGTGTAATACTTGTAAATAGTAATAATGAATTATTATTACAACTTCGTAAAGACAATAATTGTTGGGGATTAGCTGGTGGTTCTTTGGAGATTGGAGAAACATTAGAACAAGTAGCTAAAAGGGAATTATTTGAAGAGACGGGATTGATCGCAAATAATTTAATTTTATTCAATGTCTTTTCAGGACAAGATTTTTACTATAAATATCCTCACGGCGATGAAGTATATAATGTTGTATCTGCCTTTGTATGTAGGGATTATGAAGGTGTATTGAGAAGAGAAGAAAGTGAAGTTCAGGAATTAAAATTTTTTAAGTTTAATGAACTTCCCCCAAACATTAGTCCACCTGATATACCGATATTAGATGAATATTTTAGAAGTGCTTATTAAGCTAACGGGTGCATTTCTTCAAGAAGAGAAGTGCATCTTTTTTATATATCAACAATTCTATGAACACTAGAGTTTGAGCAGAGGTTTACTTACCAGGAATAGAGAAGTCCTTTGTAAACAGGGAAAAGGGAGAATTGATATGTCTGTATGGGAGACTAAAATTATTGTAACAGAAAGAGGAACATTTGAGGTGTTTACTAAAGGTAAAGGACAACCAGTCTGTATCACCCATCACTATTCAGAATTTAACAATACAGGGGATTATTTTGCAGAGGCATTTACAGATAGTTATAAAGTTTATCTAGTCAACCTTAAGGAAGCAGGGAATTCCTCAAAAACAACCCATCCATATGAGTTAAGTATGTTTGATGCAGTCTACGATCTAGAAGCGCTTAGAGAAGTATTAGGGTATTCATCTTGGATTTATGCGGGACATTCGACTGGAGGAATGATAGGGGTATTGTAGGGGATTCATTTTTCTCCTTCACTAAGTTCATTAATCATTGTTGGATCTGCAGCCAGAAAATACGCAAATTCTTCACCAGAATGTATTTATCATAAAGAACATTCGAAATTTGAACGAATGCAAGAACTGATTGAACGATTAAAGAACCCAAACCTCTCAAATTCTGAAAGATTAAAGGTCTCAAAAGAAAGAACTAAACTTTCATTATTTAAACCGGAAAGATATGATGAGTATTTTTCCCTAAATATTCATAAAAAGATGTCTGGAGTAAGAATGAACTTCTTTATTAGAGAAGAAATGATCTTTGACGTTACTAGGCAATTAAGTAGGATAGCAGCACCTACCTTAATTATTGGTGGACGACATGATGTTCAATGCCCAGTATCCTTTTCAATGGAAATGAATGAACTAATACATGGATCTTCTTTATATACCTTTGAAGAAAGTAATCACTATCCTTTTCTAGAGGAAAAGAGGTCATTTATAAATGCGGTTGATGAATTTATGAAAACTAAGGCATAAGGAATTACTTCTTTATTCCACAATCGGGTGCGTTTCTACAATAAAGAAACGTACCTCTTTTTTATATATGGTCAAGACAGAAGAGTAATTAATAGACTTATTAAAGCTGATTTTATTGTAACCAAGGGTGTTACATAAATAAATTTTTCAATTCGGGAACTTTTTATGATTTATTTTATCTAATTAATGAAAGGGGGAATCGATCTTGTCAACGGAAGATGTTAAATTAGCTATTGATGGAGATACACAAGCATTCTCAAGACTAATAAAAGATTGTGAGGCTACATTATATAGAGTGGCAAAAGGCATTTTAAAGTCAGATCACGAATGTGCAGATGCCATACAAGAAGCTATTTTAAAAGCATTTAAAAGAATTAATACTTTAAAACATCCACAATTTTTTAAAACTTGGCTTGTTAGGATACTGATCAATGAATGTTATTACATTGTTAAACAAAATAAAAAAATCTTCTCTATAGAAAATATTAATGAAATTGCGTACGAAAAAGTTGATTCATTTGATGTAATAGAAATTGATAAAGCCATTAAACAATTAATCTCAGAACAACAAGTTATCATTATCCTTTTTTATTATGAGGAATTTTCAATAAAAGAAATTATGGAAATGCTAAATCTTCGTGAGGGAACTGTAAAATCAAGACTCCATCGTGCAAGACTCCATTTAGCCAAATTATTAAGGTTTCATTTTAGTGAAGAGGAGGGTGAAATGTATGAATAACAATATAGATAATACATTAAGAAAGATAATCGATGAACAAAAGCACATTGAAGTACCACAAATTATTACAAATACAATAGATAATACACTTTCAACATTAGAAAGTAAAAAAATTACCGATAAAAAATTCAATATAGTATTACCCAATTGGATTAAACACTCCATAAGCATAGCTGTTTGTTTAATTCTACTAATTGGCTCTTTGTATTTCATCATTCCTTCTGATGAGGGTAATTTCGCAAAAGTAAACGGAGTGGATCAAAACAAACTCATTAAAAACGAACTTAAAGAAGCACCTTACCAAAACGAGTTAAAAGTAATTACCTATTTACCTTTTGATATAAAAGATGTTCATTCTTTTGTAAGAAAAGTACCCGAAAGCAATGAAACACAAACTGAGATAACGTATTCTGACAAGAATAAAGAGGGGTTTGTTACTCTTAATGTTGTTGATGCGAAAGTAGAAAATGTATCTGAACAATACGACTTAATCGTAATAGAATTAAAGAATGGTTTGAATGGAAATTATTTAGATAACGGGACCGTACAGATTCTATCTTGGCAAGACGGTTCTCTAGCTTACAAGATTATCGCAGCTAAAGATATTAAAGATCAAGATTTAAAATATTCTAAAGAAGAAATGCTGAAAATAGCGAATAGCTTAAAGTAATATAAATTTGTAATATAAAGGAGCTGGAAAAATGAAAGGATTATTGATTATTATCGGAGTAATTGCAGTTTATTTCATAATCAGGATTTTCATTGGTTCTAAAAAAAGTGAATTCTATGGGGATTCTATTAAAAAATCAGATTTGAAAAATGATTCTTATGAAAAAGGTATGAATTCAATAAATTCTTCAAAAAATCATTTTGGTGGACCTCCTGGTGGAGGGAATTCAAATTAAGTTTTTATAAAATTAGAACTGATTTAGTATTTAGTTATTCAACTATCGGGTGCATTTCTTCAAGAAGGAGAAATGCTTTTTTTATAGAAAATTAATAAAGATTAATCAAAAGAATCTTGTAACACCAGACAAATCGGATAATCCTTTATTTTTACAATTGGAGATGAGATGGGGATATGAATGGTGGAATAAGGGGTATGGAACAGAAGCATTGAGGGCTATTGTGGAATTCGGCTTCCGACATATGAACATTCACAAAATCACCGCAGCACATAACACTGACAACCCGGCTTCTGGAAAAGTGATGGCCAAAGTAGGAATGGAGCAAGAAGGAACAATAAGACATATGATTCGCAATGCCAAAGGTCAATATAAAGATTGTGCAATATATGGAATTATTCATGAAGATTATTTTAAAAAAACACAAACTAAATAACATACTAATAAATTATTCTTGGGGTGATGATGTTGATTTATGATATTCAATTAGAACAAGTGGAGTCCATTAAAAATAATATTAATGAGCTGTCTGAACTTTTATTGCAAGTAGTAGAGGACGGTGCATCAATCGGCTTTTTACCAGGAATGCAACAAGAAGATGCAAACATCTATTGGACAAATGTAATAAGTCCAGAAGTTCACTTGTTTGTCGCAAAAATTGGGGATGAAATAGCGGGCACTGTACAACTACACCTCTGTACTAAACAAAATGGCAATCATAGAGTTGAGATTGCCAAACTTATGACACACCCAAAACATAGGCGAAAGGGTATAGGCCGTTGTTTAATGAAATTTGCAGAAGAACGAGCGCGTAAAGAGGGAAAGACGTTAATTGTTCTCGACACTCGCGAAGGTGACCCTTCAAACCTTCTATATTCTTCGCTTAACTACTATCAAGCTGGAAAGATCCCTTTTTACGCTAAATCTCCAAACGGTGAATTGGAATCTACTGTTTTTTATTATAAAACAATATAAGGAAAATATTATTATGAGAGACTCTTCAATGTTAGGAATAGAATTTATCCTTAAGGCATTACAGAACTCTTGGTCGATAAACTCAAGTTCTAAATGGAGTAAGGAAAACCCCGCAATGGGACAATGTGGTGTCACAGCTTTAGTAGTGCACGATCAAGTAGGTGGAGAAATACTGAAAACCAAGCTTGCTGATGGTTGGCATTTTTATAACTTTATAGATGGGAAGCGCTTTGACTTAACCGCTTCACAATTTCAAGAAGAAATTCTGTACATAGATGTTCCCTCTTCGAGAGATGAAGCATTTTCGGATACTAATGAAAAGCAATATACCTATTTAAAAAATACCGTTGCAAAGCATATTTACGATCAGAACAAAAAATGGTTCCGTTTTAGAAGTTTTACTTAGAATACTTTAACAAATTATAGTTTAAACTCCTTCCACAAGGTAGTGCTAAAGAAAGTAACGGACAGAATAATTGTTATTAGTTTGAAAGGAAGCCAATAATTTGCCTACTGATAAAGCTGATATTTTTACAATAGCGAGATTTGGGGATATTTCTTTGTTTAAGAAAAAATTTACCTTAGAGAAAATCAATGAAAAAGATGAATTTGGGATTGGCCTTTTACATCATTCTATTGCTGGTAAAAACTTTGATATTGCTTTGTTTCTTATTGAAAACAGAATTAATCTAAATATGACAGATGAAGATGGTAATACACCTTTACATTTAATTGCGGAACATCCTAATTTGGATGTAGCGAAAGATATCCTGTATAGAGGTGGAGATATTACTTTTAGAAATAAATATGGTAATACACCTTTATGGACAGCCGTAGTAAATTGTAAAGGCCGTTACTATGATTTAATTGAACTGTTTATGAAATATAATCCTGATACAAAATCAAAGAACAAAGCTGGAAAAACCCCAATAGACTTTGCAAAACAGGTAGCAAACAAAAGGTTAATATCGATGTTAGAGAAATAAATTTTAAGCAAAAACCGCTAGGGAAATCCCATAGCGGTTTTTTATCCATTTTATTTTAATCGGTATTCCCTTTCATAATCTTCGATATATTTTAAGTAGCGGTTAGATTTATACATTTCTTGAATGGGTAGACTAGCTCTAGAAACAAAAGTGGATGCACCATACTTTAGCAAATATGAGATAATAGTATTGTTCCCCTTGTTAAGAGCAATTTTAAAAGCAGATTTTTTGTTTACCCCGAGTGTCATTGGATTAATACCAGAAGACTGGCTAATTGATCATATCCTCTATATTTGGCTACTACATATGCAGTAAAACCATATTTATTAATAATATTAACCTTTGCTTTCCGTTCTAACAGCGCTATTACAATTTCTATATTCCCATTATAAGCTGCATTCATAATTGAAGTGGAATTCAACCCATTCTTAATATTTACATTAGGCTTATCTTTTTGTAGGATGTCTAATGCAATCTCGGTTTCATTCTCGTATACTGATTATAGAAATCATTATCAATCTGAGCTAGTTTTTTATAAGCGTATACAACATAAACGACGAGTAATATAGCAATCATTATCATAATTACATAAAAACTAACGATATCCCATCCTATATTGTCTAGTAAAGACGTAACTTGATTCGAATACTCTTTATATAAAGCTATTATGATTAAAAACATAAAACCTATTGCAAACCGTTTTAAAACCTTATTAACATAATTAAAGCCAAATAATGCTATCGCAATGATTAAGCTTAGTAGAACTTCACTACTCACTTCTGATGATCCCTTCTGTTAAAGCTCTTTAAGGTTATATAGGTCTATTCTTCGTTTTAATTTATTTTCTTTTAAATCTCTATTAAAGTAGATTAATTTTGCGCTAAATTGAGATAATTAATAATGACATTATAAGTGGTGCAAAACTATGCACCACTTTCTTCTTTTTAGTACACACAGTCCGCTCACTGGTGCGTTTTACACCACTTATGCACCATCTTACTACTATATGAGCGGAACCTGTGTATCAAAACGAACCATAAAATGCACCACTTGCACCACTGAAATCTAATTTACAGCGGAACTTGTGTAGCATAAGAACATATGAAAACAGTGGTTTTACAGGATAATCTATCCAATTGTTAACGACGTTTTAACGAAACCTGACGAAATCTAGCGAAGTGTGTGCGATAAAAATGCACCACTGACGCAATCATTTTGAGCGGAACTTGTGTAGTAGTCCTTTACTAAAAGAGAGAATAACCCTTTATGCAGTAGGGTTTGCGGCGTTTTATCATAAAGTACACAGAGTTCGCTGGAGTGGTGCATTTTACGTGTAATGGTGCAAAACCGAAGCGGAACGTGCATGATAAAAAAATAGAACTACTTTTTTTGTCCCTTGAGCCACATGGTCTCAAGGGGCTTTTTGTGTTTGGTGCATTTTCCTTAGAGAACACCCTTTTTCAAGATGCAACTTCGTTATACTTTCTCCAACAAACGGAAACATCCCGTTTAGAAGAGGAAGAGCTGTGTCAAAAACAGGCTCTTTCTATCGGAGAAGCATAAAAATTCGGAGTGAAAGAGGGTGTCAGTGGTGCAAAACGTGAACAAAAAACAAGATTCCGTTGTTTCTATACCTGATATTCTATCATTCATGACTCATGACAGCCTCATGCTCTATAAGAAAAAAGGAACTTCTGCACCACTTCGAAACGTGGTGCGTTTTACAAAAGCTGAAAAAAATGCACCACATAAACGTGGCGTCGTGTTCGTCTCGTCTTCAAAAGAAGATCTTACAGAAGGAAAAGGACTTGTCGTTACGTCTTATGAGACACTACAAGAGAAGTATCGTAACCTCTCACACTGGACACCAAACACGTTTCGCGGTGGCTCGTATTATGACTTTAAGAACCGCATCATCAAAGGACACGAGCGGGAGAATCTCAAGCAGATCAACGTGATCTCTCTTGATATTGATACGAAGAGTGCAGATCTATACGCTCTTTATATCGGATGCGAAGAGTTAGGGTTACCGCGGCCAAACTTGCTGCTTGCGACACCTCGTGGATACCAGGTGTTCTTTGTGTTGTCATCACCTTTTTACATCACGAACCGAGAACATTATAAGAGTCTACGAATTGCAGAAAGACTGTCCAACAACATCCGCCGTGCCTTAAAAAATTATGCACCAGTCGATACGAACTGTGTGCCTTTTGGGTTTTACCGGATACCCAAAGAAGAGAACGTCCTTGATTTCTACGCAACACCCGCTGATACAGCGTCACTCATCAAGTGGTCTGTCGACTATGAAAAGCGAAACATGTTCACTGTGATCTATTCGAACCAAACAAAAGAAGACGATATCACACGCTCCGATTGGTACCGAGCACTCATCACAGCTAAACGAATCGACTCTGGCTACCACGGATCAAGCCGTAACAACGCACTCATGACGCTTGCTCTTGCAAACTATCAGAGCGGGAGAGAACTAGAAGACGCATATGATGAACTCGATCAGTTCAACTCTAACATGGTACAGCCACTCAGTAAGCAAGAATTCGAACGTACGTTAAAAAGCGCGTACTCTGGTAAATATAAAGGGGTGAAGCGTTCGTATGTGGAGAGTCTCCTTGAACTCTGGACGGATGGACAAGCTCAGTTCGTAGGACGAGAAGGATGGTATAAGTTTAAGAAACCACGCGAAGAACGAACACGCTCACACTATGACGAACGAGAAAGTGACCTACTTACGGTACTAAAAGAAAAAACAACAGGTGTGAATCCTTATCTAGAAGGTTCACTACGCATGCTCGCAGAAACATGTGGCATGGCACTATCTACGTTAAAAGAAGTGTTAAAGAAGTCGAAACAGATCATCAAGCAGACGATCGGTCGCGGGAGAAACGCGGTGACAAAGATCGCTTCAAAATCTGTTCTATTTCAACACTTGATCGAGACGCGACAACAGAGAACACCGAAAGCGCAGCTGGCGTTTATCGACCTGTTACCAAACCGTGATAAAGCTTTCATCAGGATTAACCAGAACGACCGAATAACGGTTCCATTTCTAATTAATGAGTCTCCACCACGAAGTCGGTCGAGTTGACATTAAATGAGCCAGTGTGCCAATACATATCAAAATTCTCCTGTTTGCTCTCTTAGGATTTTAAGGGTTATAGCAGAATAATGGAGAAAGAGGGAGTCGTTTAGGTGGTAGAGGAGAATGGTTCTGGTACGTGAAATTATAGTAATCTGTAGTAAGAAAATATTATTGTAAGAAAATTCTGATAGTAGTTTAGATATATTTTCCAGTCTTTCTATTGCCAAACGTGCGTTCTTTAGTGTAACCTGCAGGCAACTAGATCAGATTTCATCGAGGCCATAATCGAGAATGTAGCTGACTTAGCGTTATTTCACGGTGTATTATGGGTTCGATTCTAAGTAAGAATGCAGTGATACAAGGAGATTCCGGCATTTCTCTTTTTTCTCGTCCCGCATCCAAGACCTCATACCCACAACGTACATGTGACTATGAGGTCTTGGACGACTCGTTAAAAAGAGAAGCCGGAATAAGAGAGTAAGAGAATTAAAGGATAAGAGGTTGAGTGTGGGAGGAGGGAAGAAAGTTAGGGAAAAATAATAATAAGGTCAAAAGAGTTAAGTTCAATTGATAAAGATCAAAAGCAAAAACCAGCAATTCAATTTCAAGAAAGTGCATATAAGTTCAAGTGCAAAAAGTGATTCAAAATGTGTTTTCAAGGATGTTAAGAATTCTGAGGAGCTGATCTAGTGGACAACCATTTTCTTTAGGTAAGGGTGGTGGAACGTGTTATACAAGTACAGTACGTTACAACCAAAAGATGTGGAGTATCTGACGTTTATCTTAAGAAACGGCATCGTGACGCATAAACAAGTGATGTTAAAGTTTCAAGAGAACCATGTGAACCAAGCGTATCGAAGACTTCAGAAGCTAACGAACCAGGGCTATCTTGTGAACAAACGGATCGCATCCAGACTCGGTGTGTATTACGCGACGACAGAGGCCCGGCAGCAAGTGGAAGCAGAAGTGACGGTACCGAAATCCGTGAGTCTGAACACCGCGCAGCATACGCTTCTTTTAACTGATCTTTTGTTGTTCTATGAGTATCAGTTCAAACAGAAGGGGATACCGTTCTCGTATAATACGGAACGTGAACTGCGGTACAGGATAGTCGGACAAGGGTCGAACCAAGAGAAGCTACGGAACTATAACAACCGGCGAGACCGGATACCAGACGCCCTCTTTTTTGTGAAACGAAGTGATGATTCAGTGAACCGAATCTGGATCGAACTCGAACTCACGAAGAAAGAGAACAAAAGGTATCGAGATAAGTTTAGAATGTTTGAAAGAGTGTTAAGCGAAGGTGAATACGACAACGTGTTCTATTTCACGCATACCGGTCACATCAAGAACACGATCAACCGGATGAGCAGCGACCTTACGAACGGCCACCGGATTCTAGTGAAAGACATCCCAGATGCGATCCTAAACGACAAGTGGGAGGAGGTGACGAATGTTGGAACCTCTGATGGAGAGTCAGGAACGACCGCAAAGTGAAACCGATCGACTTCTCGGCGACCTTGTGCTCTATCTCTGTGTGGGTGTTTTGATTCTGTTTTTCATCGTACCAGCCGTAACAGGGTTATTACCGTTTTTTCTACTTTATACGGTCAAACGAGATCTCTACGCTTATCTTAGTCTATCAATCGGATGTATTATCTTACTCGTGTTATACATCTCTGGAACAATATTCAGTTACCTCGGCGTATTATCAAGCATGAACGTACCGTTCGTGACCGATCTCGTTGAACAGTTGTTTAACCACAACAAAGCGTTTCCGGTTTCATCTTCTAGTTATCTGAGCGTAGTCGCACTTTCTTTGATCTTTGGGTTTATGTATTACATCTATGCTACTTACTTCTTCAAAAGAAGGATCACGACGAAGTCTGAAGAGGTGAAGCGAAGAAAAGACGAAGGACGCTACAAACGTTTTCGGGTCAAACGAGTGAATTTTCTCTCTCAGAAGCAACTTCAGTATCGAAATCAAGAAAAATCAGCACCCTTCATCGGGTATACCGACACCGGAGAACACCTGGAACTAAAACCTCATGAGATGAACTATCACATGCTCGCGACAGGCGGTACGGGGACCGGTAAGACGACCCTCATCGCTTCGATCATGGAGAGCGCGTTAAAACAGAACAAACCCGTCATCTTCTTTGACGGTAAGGGCGAACGTAAATCGATGCTCGAGTTCAAAGCATTAGCCGAAGCCTATGGAAAAGAGGTATATCTCTTTTCTGAATCCGACCACCACACCTACAATCCGATAAAGAACGGTACACCGACCGAAACGAGAGACAAACTCATGTCACTCTTCTCTTTTTCAACAGAAGGAGACGGTGCGTATTATACGGATATCGCCTCACGCTACCTACAGCTCATCATAAAGCTCATCGACGAGTCGAGCGAGACTCGCGATCTACACACCATCACGAAACTCACCAATTTGAGTCAGACTAAAAGATTGTTTCAAAAAGAAACAAGAGAAGAAGAGATCTCGGAGGAATTCGAAACAACGATCGAAGTGGAAGCTCCACAAGACGATCTGGACGACTTCACAGGAACGCCAAAATCAAAAGAGACAAAAGTGTTCAAACAAACAAGAAACGTAACAGTCTCGGTACTGAGTGAGAAGTTACAAGCTATAAAAAATACGCTTGATGAAGAATTTCCGAGCGAGATTGTCGAGGGGTGCCTCACACGGCTACGCATGCAGCTCGGTGAACTGATCGAGAGCGACCTCGGGTCTCTGTTCACGGAGAAAGAGGATGGCATCGATCTTCGGAAGATCACAGAAAACAACAACGTGGTCATCTTCTCGATCTCAGGCAGCCGTTATGCCGATTATATCAAGCGGATTGGTAAGCTCGTGATTCTAGACGTGAACTCCCTCGTCGCTCACCGACAAGAAAAGGGTCGACAAGCGATATTTGCGGTATATGACGAGTTTAGTGCATATGGTGACCGTCGGATGGTCGATATCGTGAACAAATCACGTTCAGCCGGGTTCGAATGCATCATCTCTACCCAAACGTTATCCGACATCGATTGTGTGAATCCTGTGATGACCGAACAGATCATATCGAACTGTAACATCATCGCAACGGGTCGCGTGAACTCCGCAAAAGATGCAGAGAGGATCGCTGAAGTATTCGGTACGTATCAAGACCAAGAAGTGACACAACAGGTAGAGCGAAAGAACAACCGACTAAGACAGGAAGCAGATATGGGGACCGTTCGGGATGTAGAACGGTTCAAAGCGAACCCCCGTGAGATCAAGAATCTACAGATCGGAGAGATCTTCATCAACCGAAAGATGGTAGAAGAAGGACTCGGTGACACCTATTTTAGGCGTGTGTACGTGAGAAACGCGCTAGATCTAGGAGGACTATCAAATGAAAAACGTATTCTCTTTCCTTAAACGTAAAAAAGAAAGAAAAGTGCCGTCGGCACGAGTGAACTCTAGAAGTGTGGTGAGCTTTCTCTTTTGGATGGGCGTTCTCGCAGTACTCTTCATCACCACACAGTCGTATCTTCGTACCGCGTTTTTGAACGAAAAAGTGAACGGCTATCAGAATTCTACACAGAAAGAGCTAGATAGAATGGTGGATGAAGGTTTCGTCACGTCACCTGCGGGTGACGCGTATACGGAAGAATTTCTAAAGTCATTCATTAACATCCCACTCACAGAAGAAAATCGAAAGAAACGAAGTGAGGATCTTCATACCTATCTCGCAGAAGGGCTCACACTAGCTGACATCGAGAACAACACTACCTTTAAAGGAGAAAGAAAACTAAGAAGCATTTCTCTTCATGAAAGGAGAGGAAAGGGTGAAAACGCTTACTACACGTACAATGTTTCATATGAAACACTCAAAGCGCTACCTGAAGCTAAGAAGGGAGAAAAGAAACCAATTGCCACACCCCTTACTAAAGAAGTGATGATTACGGTCCCGGTTGCGACAGATGGTCAAAACTTTAACGTGATCGAGCAGCCTTATTTTTCAAACGTACCAAGTGAAACGAGACTCTCTGCCGTAAAAAACTCTGAAGATGACAGCAAGAGAAACTTAAAGAAAGAAGATGAACTAAAACGTTTTGCGACTCAGTTTTTCACCTCTTACACCGAGAACACGGTGAGTGAGATGAGTTACCTCATGGAGAGTCCAGAGTCACTGAAAGATCTGTATCAGTATAGGGGTGTAGAGAACTTCAAGGTCTATGACAAAGAAAGTAACACGTATCTCATCAAGACGTTCGTCCTCTTAGAAGACGGGGAGACAGGAATCGTGACGAAGCAGCCGTTCTCGATCCTTGTCGAGAAAAAACAAGACAAGTTCTATGTGAAAAAACTACTTCATTCGATAGGAGGGTAAAACCATGTTACCAGATCTTACTGGACTGACTGATTATGTGTCGACGCAAGTGGCAGCGGTACTCTTCATCATCATGATCGTGATGATCGTTCGCGCGTTTATCTCACAACGATGGGGCCAGTTCTTCTCAAGCTTCATCTTCGCGGTGGTCTGTTATGTGATCGTCGCAAACCCGGGTGAGTTTGAAGGCATCGCTAAAGCCTTATGGGACGGTGTGAAGAACGGAGGACTCTCATGAGGCGGAGTTATAGTTACCGAAAGATGTGGCGTTATCCGATCAAAGTGTACAGTCTTGGAAAAGGAGATCGAGGACTCGTCTTCTCAAAAGGCATAGAGATTCGCCAGATCGTGGTCGCCCTTCTTCTGCTTGCTATCCTGTTGTTGTTTCGAAACACGCTGAGTTCTCTACTTCCTTCTTCTCTTACGCTCGCGTTCTACACGGTCGTTCCTTGGATGACGTCAGGGCTTCTCTGCCGAGCGAGGTTGGACGGAAAACGGTTGGACCGTTTTCTAACAGGACTGTTTCGGTACACGATCCACAAGAAAGAGAGCTATTGTAGCGGAAGAAGAGTGGATACGAATTACACCGATTCTATACGTTACGAACCTTATAAAAGTTGAGGTGATAGGTTGTGCTGCAGTTTCCAATCCACAGAATAGAGAACAATCTGGTGATCACAAAGAGTGAGAACATCTGGAGTTATTATCGCGTGTTCGAGAACACGGTAGGTATTAACGAGCAAGAAGCCTTAGAAAACTTGGTGTACCGTTTAGAAAAGCTCGCGTGGCAGCTGTCAGGATTTCTTGAGATCGATTATAAGATCCTTCCTGTACCTGTTGATATTGAAGCGCGTATTGCTAAACTTCAGAAACAGTACGAGGGAAAATACGCTACAGTCGGTTCTTATTACAGTGAACGCTTACGAGACATTCTGATCGAAGAAGCGAAAGATACGGTCGAGTACAAGTTCTTTATCGGCATCAAGTTAGAACGTAACGAGAACGAACGTGACAACATCATCCAAACGACGCTCTCGTCTTTAAAAGGACTGAACCGTTACGTGCAGCGTCTCTCCGGTTATAACGGAATCGATGGTGAGCTACTGAATCAGTATAAAGAGAGTGAAGAGAATGCGTTCTCGACTCTTTCGTCTTATCTACCAGCAAAGAGAGCGAAAAAAGAGGAACTTCACTACCTTCTTCGTCACTTCTTCACCCGTGGGATGAGAAACGAAAGAGAAGATGACGAATCGATAACGTCTCTAACAGAAGGAATCCTTCATCAGTCCCATGCCGGTTTCATCCGGATTCAGCAGTTAGAGGATGAGAGTTATTGTGCGTTTCTACCCGTGACGGAGTTTCCGGTCGATATGAACGGACGCGCGTGGTCGTATTTCTTTCAAGAGCTCGGGTTTCCGGTCGAAGTGCATATCAGGACGCATTATAAAGAGAAAAAGGACGACTACAGCGAGACAAACAAGATCAAAAGACGCTTTCGTGATCAAGACTCACAACTGTTACAAGCGAACGAAGATGAAGACTCTCTCATCAACTCTGGACGAACGCTTCTTCATGAGTTAGAGAACGACATCAAGAACCAAGGGAAGCCGCTTCTTCGCACGTACACGCACTTCGTCGTATGGGGGATGACGAAAAGTGAGTGCCGAAGTCGGGTGACCCGTCTTAAACGAGCGTTTAAAGATCGAGGGGTAGAGGTGTTGCAGCCGCTCGCGGATCAACTGCTTCTCTTTCATCAATCGATACCTGGTGCGGACTTAGTCGCACCTGATTGGGAACAGATCCTAACGCCTGAATCGTTCAGCGATTCGCTCTTCTCGCTCACACGGAAAGTTGGGAACACGGTCGGTTTCTATCTTGGTAAAGACATCACGAGTCCCGGAGAGACGGTCGAGAACTCACCCTTTTTAGTCTTTTATCATCCGTTTCTAGGACAGCTCGGGTTAAAAGGGTCTAAATACTCGTCACCTCATGTGACGATCTCAGGCCCAACAGGGATGGGGAAATCGTTTCTACTAAAAGACATCTTGTTAAACGCCATCTTCTTTGGCGCGAAGATCCTGATGACGGATCCCAAAAATGAAGTGGAAAAGAAGTTTAAAGCGACGATTGGAGAGGAAACTTCACCGTTCGCCGATCTTATCCAAAGCTTCAACTATATTACGTTTTCTAGTGATAAGCGGGACGCTGGGAAACTCGACCCGCTCACCTTTTTGGAAGGTGAAGAAGCGCATGATACAGCGGTCGCGATACTCGAATATCTCGCAGAACTTCAGAGTCAGGAGCGAAACATCAAGACCGCGATCTATAAAGGAGTACGTCACGTGTTAACAACAGAGAGGAAGCCTGGACTATTAAAGGTCGTCAAATACCTTCAGTCATCTGAAGATAAAGAAGTACAGAACGTGGGTGACCTGTTATATGAAGTGGGAACGAACGGTGTTGCGAAACTCATGTTCTCAAATGGAGACGTATCTGGGATCTCGTTAAAAGAACAAGTGAACATCTTGCAGATTCAAAATCTAACACTTCCAGAAGACGGAGAGAAACCCGCTACTCGTGATGAACATATCGCGGTTTCACTCATGATCCCGCTCGCAAAGTTCGCGACAAAGTTCGCTCGAGACGATTCACAGACGAAGATCACGATCTTTGAAGAAGCGTGGATGTTAACGAACACCGGCCAAGGGCATAAACTCATCAAAGAGATGCTTCGAACGGGTCGTTCTTTACGCTCTGCCGTCTACATCGTCACACAATCAACGGTCGACTATAACCGGGCTGATGTGAAAGAAGGAATTGGAACTAAGTTTTCGTTCAAAGCGAAGACGATCGAAGAAGCAGGGAACATCATCGAGTTTTTAGGCATCGAAGACAACAAAGAGAACCGAGAGCTGTTAAAGAACTTAAGTGAAGGACAGTGTGTGATGGAAGACATCTATGGCCGTACCGCAAAAATACAGATCGATGTACCGTACAACGAATGGAAAGATGCGTTCAACACAAAAGAAGAAGACAAAGGAAGACGGGAAACAGAGGAGGCCTTCATCTGATGAAAAAAACGTATCTCGTACTACCACTATCTCTTCTCCTATTAGGAGGCTGCAGCGGAACAGAACCCGAAGACATCGCTAAAGTGGCTTACGATTGGGAAAAAGCCTATTTTGATAGTGACTATAACCAACAACAAAAACTGGTTTATGAAAAAGGGTCGTATGAGGTTGATAAAACAGCAAAGCAAAAAGATTCGGGATTAAAGTATGGAGATATTAAATACGAAATCTATCCTACCAACGAATCTGATCAATATTATGTGTTGACGACATTTCGCAATCCTAATGGTGAGAATACGGTTGAAAATGAACTTCTCATTCGTGAAAAAGAGGAAGAGTGGAAGATCGATGTAGATAAGAGTATGAAGATCGACCGTGAAGAAATAAAGGATAAGTACGAGTTAGAAACGTGTATTCATTGTAAAGATTAAGGGAGGGGTTATCATGCACCACTTTAAAAGAATCTTAATCGCCTTTGTATTTTTGTTTCTTTTTCTACCAAGCAGTACGAACGCCAACGACCCCTCACCGACGGTAGAGAAGAAGATCGAGAAGATCGGAAGGATCGAATTAGAACAGAGTCATTACCCGCTCGATCATTATAAGTTAGAAGCAGATATCGACGATGGCATTAAAGCAACAGGAGACCGCGCGCTTCACTCCATCAATGCGGGATTGTGGAGTTTTAACAAGGTGATCTCCTCGTTCACATTATATGCGGTTAACCAGCTTATGAGTTTTGACCTCATCTCACTCATGGTAAAGAGTGCGGGTGAGATGAGT